>CAXFGY010000090.1:0-5754 GCA_964002605.1 uncultured Candidatus Marinamargulisbacteria bacterium | reverse complement strand
TTCACAATCAACTCCTCTTCCTCCTCCTCCTCCTCCTCCTCCTCTACAAAAAAGCACAGAAGAACACCCCCCAAACAGCAGAAAAAACAAAAATAAAGCAAAAGCCAAAGCAAAAGAAGCAGCACCAAAACAAGTAAAAAAAGAAAAAGAAACATGCTTAAGCGAAGTAGAAAGAGAAATAGAAGAATTATTCGCAAAAAATAAAGCAAAAGCAGCAAAAGAAGAAAACGCAAAAGAAATAGTAAAAGAGGTCATATCTCCTGATAGTAAAACTTATTGTGGGCCTGATCTATTACTAGAATTTATGATAGAAAGTAAACTTTACAATCAATCAAATCATCAAGAAGCCAGAAAAATCATAGGTGAAATTTCAAACCTTTATGCTAGAGCAGTAGCCTATTGTGCCAGTTTTTCTGAACAGGCAACATTAGATCCTAAAGAAGCTAATAAGACATTGACTCTTGCCAAAGAAACCGCAGATGAAATTAAAGACAAACGTTTATTGAAATCTCAAGCCTATTATGCCATTGCTGTTGTACAGGAAAAACTCGATCCTAAAAAAGCCCAAATAATCGCAAATAAAATAAAAGACCCTTTTTGGGAATCCGAAGCCTCTCGTGTGATTACTTTAAACCTAGTAGCCGATTCTGCCAGTGTTGCTGAACAGGCAAAATCAAATTCGGAAAAAGCTAATAAGATATTGACTCTTGCCAAAGAAACCGTAGATGCAATTAAAGACAGAGACGAAGGTTTTTTAGAAAGAGAAGAAGATTTTTTGAAATCTTACGACTATTATGCCCGTGCTGTTGTACAGGGAAAACTTGATCCTATAAAAGACCAAATACAAATAATCGCAAATGAAATAGAAGCGCCTTTTAAGGCATGCGAAGCCTATTGTGTGATTTCTTTAAACTTAGTATCCTATTGTGCCAATGTTGCTTATGAAGTGGCAAGATTAAATCCTGAAAAAGCTAATAAGATACTGACTCTTGCCAAAGAAACCTTAAATCTAATTCCAGGCGATTATGACAAATTAGAAGCTCAGAATGCCATTACTGATGTACAGGAAAAACTCGATCGTGCATAAGCCCGTTTATGGAAATTACAAGCCCAAATAAGTAAAGTCATATAAAACGCCTTTCTCGGATTTCGGCATAATATCAATACAGTGAATGAAAATTTATTACTTGAAATTCGTAAGGGAGACCCTAAAGCTTTGTCAAAAATAGACTTCTATAAACAGAAAATGCTGTCAGATAGCTCATTAGGCTACGAAGGAACTTGTTAAACAAGAATTAAATAAATGCCTAATCTTCACAATTTTCACCTTCGTTATGGTGCGCTGCACCACTTCCCCAGGCGATAAATTGCAAACCTTATGCCTTTGGCGACATCGCAATCAATCGATTTTTTTTGTTTTGCGATAGTCCCATAATCACTCAAAAAAATGAAATTAAATATATTTGCAATTTCTTTTTAAGCGCTTTTTCCGTTTTTTGAAAATAGTTTGAAATTATTCTGTTTTTATTCTAGTTTTGCCACAGCGCCAAATTTTAGAAATCAAAGTATTAAAAAAGTTTAAAGCCTTTCTGATAGGGGTAATATATTTTAATAAGAATACGTTATATTCAAATAAATTAAAAAATAGTATGATTTTAGTTTTAAAATAAGGAGTTGTATGTTTGATTTAGCAATAATTCAGTCTGTCTATCGTCGTTATGAAACAGTAATCAGTCAGTTACGTCGCTTAGCTCAGCGTCCACTAACGCTAACTGAAAAAATACTGTATACACATTTAAGTGAGTCATTACCCGTTCAATTGTATCAACGGGGCGATAGTTATGTTAACTTTAATCCCGATCGTGTCGCGATGCAAGATGCCACTGCACAAATGGCGTTGTTACAATTTATGCAAGCAGGGAAAACCCAAACTGCAGTTCCAACAACGGTTCATTGTGACCATTTAATTCAAGCTGAAGTCGGCGCTGATGCAGATTTAAGCCGTGCTAATCAAGAAAATAAAGAAGTGTATGACTTTCTGTCGTCTGTATCAGATAAATATGGAATTGGTTTTTGGAAGCCTGGTGCAGGAATTATCCATCAAGTGGTATTAGAGCAATATGCGTTTCCCGGAGGCATGATGATTGGCACAGATTCACATACACCCAACGCAGGAGGGTTAGGGATGGTTGCGATTGGTGTGGGCGGGGCAGATGCAGTGGATGTGATGGCAGGAATGCCATGGGAATTAAAGTTTCCCAAATTAATTGGCGTCAAGTTAACTGGACAATTATCAGGCTGGACATCGGCAAAAGATGTGATTTTAAAGTTAGCCGGTATTTTAACAGTGAAAGGCGGGACAGGTTGTATTGTTGAATATTTTGGTGAGGGTACAAGGACATTATCATGTACTGGTAAGGGAACGATTTGTAATATGGGCGCCGAAATTGGTGCGACAACATCCGTATTTCCCTATGATGATGCGATTAAGCGTTACTTATCTGCAACAGGACGTGATGATGTCGTTCGTGAAGCAGATCAAGTGTCAGAACATTTGCAAGCTGATCCTGAAGTTGAAGTAGAGCCAGACTCATTTTATGATCAAGTGATTGAAATTGATTTATCAACTTTAGAGCCCCATATCAATGGACCATTCACACCTGATCGAGCTTGGCCATTAAGTCAGTTTGCACAAGCTGTTCGAGACGAAGGATTCCCTGAGAAGTTAGAAGTTGGCTTGATTGGGTCGTGTACCAATTCGTCCTATGAAGATTTACATCGGGTGATTTCATTGGCTGAATTTGCAGTTAAAAATAATTTGAGTGTTAATTCTGAATTTACAGTCACACCAGGGTCTGACATGATCTATGAAACCATTAAACGAGATGGTATGTTAACGGTTTTTGATCAATTAGGTGCAATGGTGTTATCAAATGCGTGTGGCCCATGTATTGGCCAATGGAAACGACATAGTAATGACCCTGAACGGAAAAATTCCATTATAACATCATTTAACCGTAATTTTGCGAAGCGTAATGATGGCAATCCCAATACCCATGCCTTTGTTGCATCACCTGAAATTGTAATGGCATTATCATTAGCGGGGAAGTTAACATTTAATCCCTTAACGGATATGCTAGTAAATCAATCTGGTAAAGCAATACAATTAGAAATTCCCAGTGGCGATGAATTGCCTGTTTCAGGATTCATTGATACAAAAGAAGGCTATCAAGCGCCATCAGCAGAGGGGAGCAATGTCGAAGTGGTTGTTAGTCCAGAGTCGGATCGCTTACAGTTATTAACCCCATTTCTAGAATGGGAAGGCTGTGATTTAACTGGGTTAGAATTATTAATTAAAGCCAAAGGTAAATGTACAACCGATCATATTTCAATGGCAGGACCATGGCTAAAGTATCGGGGTCATTTGGATAATATTTCTAATAATTTACTTATTGGTGCGATTAATGAATTTAATGATAAACCCAATAGTGTTTTTAATAAAATCACAAAAAGTAATGCAAAAGTGCCTGATTCCGCAAGACTATATAAAGCAGAGGGTATTGGAACCATTGTCATAGGCGATGAAAATTATGGAGAAGGGTCATCACGAGAACATGCTGCGATGGAGCCACGGCATTTAGGTGTGCGTGCGGTGATTGTAAAGTCGTTTGCCCGAATTCATGAAACCAACTTAAAAAAGCAGGGAGTTTTGGCGTTTACATTTGCAAAAAAAGACGATTATAACAAGATCTTGGAACAAGATCAGTTTAGTATTATGGGCTTAACGACATTAGCGCCTGGATCGCAGGTTATTTTACAGGTATACCATCAAGATGGTAGTACAGATGAAATTGAATTAACACATACCTATAATGCATTACAAATTGACTGGTTTAAAGCAGGATCAGCGTTAAATTGGATTAAACAGTCTAAGAATACAGGTGAGTACTAATTCAGGCGCTGTCGCGAAATACTTAATCTTCACAATTTTCGCCTTCGTTATATCGCTTTGCACCACCGCCTCAGGCGATGAATGTCAAATCTTAGATCTTTGGCGACATCGTAATTGATCAAATTTTTTTACTTTGCGACAGTCCCATTTACATCATTAAAACGCTTTAAAATTAAACGCATTAGTCAGATCATTTAATGAATAACTCAATGATGTTGAGTCTTTATTTTTCGACATAGAGTTTTTGTTTTATGATTGAAAAATACTTTTATGAAAGTATTTTTTTTATGCTAAAATACAAAAAAAAATGATAGTTTATTATCCAAAATTAAATCGTGCGATGATTTACTGTTTCTTGATCATAATGAGTCATATAACAGTAATGAATGCAACATCAGTTAAGACAATAGATACTCAAATTACCAGTCAGTCAGCAAATGAGTATCAAGAAGAAGATCAGGTTGAACGTATTTCAACAGTAACAACATACTCTTTTATACAGAAGAAGTATACAGAACATGACTTTGATCAATGGCAGCAAAATTATATTAAATTTAGGGCATTTGAAGCGTATCAGCAATTAATTAAAGAAAAGTTAATTTCACCAAAGGGAGTTGTTTTAGGCGATTCAGTCCAATGTTTTAATCAAATATTTCGTAAACATGAGCGCATCAAACTGGTGGATAGTATTAATTTTTATAAACAGACAACAAATACAAAACATATTTTTGAAATGTTAAAACAAGAAAATATTATCAATCAGGATGGGGTGCTGCTTGAGAAAATGGATAGTAGTAGACAAGCTAGTTTCTTTTTAATTGAAATGAATGAACGATCACAAATAATTCCTGAAACGGTGAGTAAGATAAATCAGTTAAACTTAAATATTCAGCATAGTGATCAAATGAAAGATCAGCTAATTAAAATGATCATGTTGGGTCATATCGTTCAGTTAAAAGAGTATTCTTCTATTATTAATGCAGATTATAATTTTCTAGAGTCTTTGGCGTTCGCTTTAGTAGATATTTTAATCTTTTTGCCTATGCGTATAAGCGTAGATCATTATATGGATTATTTTTATCGTGATTTACATAGTTTTTCATTAGCTGAATCATATTTTCCTGATTTGATAACATCACAAAGATACCCACAATATGTTGAGTATAGTCATTCTATTCACTATCCAGATACAGTGGCGTATAGAAGTTATAAAGCAACATCATTAAATTTATTTTATAAGTCAGGTGTTACGTATTTAAATCATGATATTAAACTAAATTTTAAAGGTAAGAATAATGGCCAAACATCATCTTATTTAATCGTCGGAAATACAATTCAGGGGTTTAAAGATTCAGATAATCACATTTATACAATTACGCCATATTTGGGTTCAATGCAACGATATAAACGGATTAAGTTAGAGTCTCAGATTGGTTTTAGTTATTATAATGGATTACAACTAAATCAATTAGGGATGTATCTAGCAGGTAATGTTAATTTGTATATATTCAAACCATTTTCTTTATATTTAGAGGGAAGTATGAAGGTAGGAGAAGATTGGCGATATCAATCATTTCGTTATGGATTAAACTATCAATATAAGAATATAGAATATCAACTGGGGTTTCATAAGTTAAGTGGTGGAGAAACTAAGTTACTATCAGGTATTGAAGGCGGAATTAAAGTGTTATTTTAATTATAGGGTTGTAGGCAGAATAGAAAAGTAATCGATGGGATTGTCGCAAAATAGAAAAACGCGATCGATTGCGATGTCGCTAAAGGTTTAAGATTTGCAATTTATC
>CAXFGY010000089.1:0-5819 GCA_964002605.1 uncultured Candidatus Marinamargulisbacteria bacterium | reverse complement strand
CATGTTATAATTGAAAAATATGGATTATAAATCTTCAGGAGTAAATATTGTAGCAGGTAATCAAGCGGTTGAAGCAATAAAAAAATCTGTTAAACAAACGTATACACCTAATGTACTAGCATCCTTGGGTGGGTTTGCCGCTGGCTTTAAATTAGATACATCTGAGTATGAAGACCCTGTTTTAGTATCTTGTACGGATGGGGTGGGTACTAAGTTACGCCTTGCAATTGAATTAAATCAATTTGATAGCGTTGGCATTGATTTAGTTGCTATGTCTGTTAATGATCTTATTTGTATGGGGGCAACACCATTATTTTTCTTAGATTATATTGCTTGTCATGAGCTTATTCCTGATCAAATTAAGGAAATTGTATCGGGGATGGTCGTCGCTTGTCAGGAGTCTAGTGTTGCTTTGATCGGTGGCGAAATGGCTGAAATGAATGATATGTATCGCAAAGGAGATTTTGATTTAGCCGGCTTTTGTGTGGGGATAGTGGATCGACAGAAAGTGATTGATGGTTCAAACATTAAATCAGATCATTATATATATGGATTACCGTCTTCAGGTATTCATAGCAATGGATTTTCTTTAGTTAGAAAAATTTTAACAAAAGAATGTTGTAAAAATGAAGATATTAATCGTTCATCCTTATTAATGCCAACAAAAATTTATGTAAAACCAATTCTTAATTATATTAAAAAGGGGGGTATTACAGGGATTGCTCATATTACAGGAGGTGGGCTTAAAGAAAATATTGAACGAATTTTACCGCAAGGAGTATCAGTAAAAATTTCAAAGAATAAGATCCCAACACCCCTAATTTTTAGAGATATTCAGCGGTTAGGGGGGATTAATGATTCTGAAATGTTTCGGGTATTTAATATGGGAATTGGTATGGTGATGTTTTCAGAAAATAAATTAGAAGAGTCAGTTGATCTAGTGTACTTAGGTCGTGTTCAAAGTGGCACGGATGGTGTTGTCATTGTCTAAAGCCAATATCGCTATTTTTATTTCTGGTCGAGGTAGTAATATGGTGTCCTTGATTGAAGCAATGCAAGCCAATGAAGTTGATGCTATTCCAGTAGTTGTTATTTCAGATCAATCAGATGCAAAAGGGATTACACGTGCTCAAACATTAGGGGTACCATGTGAAATAGTATCTCAAAATAATTTTTCAAATAAAGAATTATTTGAAAGGCATATTATTACTTTATTAAGGCGTTATCATGTTGACTGGATTGCATTAGCCGGCTATATGGTTATTGTTGGACAAGAACTATTAGCAGCTTATCCAGATCGTATTATTAATATTCACCCGTCTTTATTACCCACTTTTAAAGGACTTAATGCGCAACAACAGGCTTTAGATTACGGTGTTAAATACTCAGGTTGTACCGTTCACTATGTGACGGCAAATGTTGATGGTGGTAAAATTATTAATCAATGTGTTGTCGAAGTAAAGCCAAATGATACGGTTGATAGCTTATCAGCACGTATTTTAATAAAAGAACATGAGTTATACCCACGGGCTTTACAAAAGGTAATTTTAAAAACTAAAGGGGAAAAATGATATGCGTGCATTAATTAGTGTTTCAGATAAGACAGGAATTGTTAGCTTCGCTAAACAATTAGTTAGTTTTGGGTATGAAATAATTTCTACTGGAGGAACCTTAACGGTTTTATCAAACAATGGGATCGATGTTATTCCGGTGGATGATATTACTGGATTTCCTGAAATGTTAGATGGCCGAGTTAAGACACTGCATCCTAAAATTCATGGGGGATTATTAGCTTTACGTGATAATGAAGCGCATATGATTACTTGTCAAGATAATGATATTAACTTAATTGATTTAGTAGTGGTCAATTTATACCCATTCCAAGATACAATTAATAAGTTTAATGCGACTTTAAAAGAAGCAATTGAAAATATCGATATAGGCGGTCCGTCTATGTTAAGATCTGCTGCTAAAAATTATCGTTCAGTAGGCGTCATCGTAAATCCAGAACGATATGATAATATCATACAGGAGCTAGCTGATAATAAAGGTATATTATCACTAAAAACAAAACAAAAATTAGCTTGTGAAGCATTTTCTCATACGGCTAACTATGATATGGTCATTTCTCAGTATCTTCATCAAAAGCTTCAACCTGATAACAGTAAGTTCTTAACAATTCAACAACTACATTTAGAAAAAAGAGCGCAATTAAGATATGGTGAAAATCCACATCAAGAAGCTGCTTTCTATAAAATACCTCAATTATCAGGTTTAGCTAACTTCATTCAACATCATGGAAAAGCATTGTCTTATAATAATATTATTGATTTAGAATCAGCCGTTCTTATTGCGAGTGAAATTGAATTGCCTTCAGTATCTATTATAAAGCACTCTAATCCATGTGGTGCAGCCATGGCTGACACAATATATGAAGCGTATTGTCACGCATATGCATCTGACCCAGTATCTGCTTTTGGTTCTATTATTGGTTTAAACAGAAAAGTTGATGCTGAAACAGCACAAGAAATTATGAAAACATTTGTAGAAGTAGTAGTTGCGCCAGGGTTTGAATCTAATGCATTAAAAATTTTAAAAGAAAAACCATCAATTCGCCTAATTGAACTTCCAGATTTTAATCAATTAAGTCAAGGCAAATATTATCGATATGTATCAGGTGGATTTTTAGTTCAATCGACGGATGATTATAAAGTCACTGCATCTGATTTAACTTTTCCAACAAAAAATAATCCAGATACTCAATGTATTAATGATCTTTTATTTGCAAATACAGTCGTCAAATATGTTAAATCAAATGGAATCGTAGTAGCTAAAAATGGAAGAGTTGTAGGGGTTGGTGCAGGTCAAATGAGTCGTGTTGAAGCAGTTGAGTTAGCACTTAAAAAAGCAGGAAAGCGTGCTAAGGGTGCCGTTTTATCATCAGATGCATTTTTTCCTTTTAAGGATTCTGTAAAGTTAGCACATGAAGCAGGAATTAAAGCAATTATTCAACCAGGTGGATCAAAAAGAGATGATGAATCGATTACATTTTGTAATGAAGTAAATATAGGAATGGTATTTTCTGGCGTCCGACATTTTAGACATTAAAAAATTAAAAACAGAGTTTCTTTATTAGTAGGTTTTTTTTACAATTTTTAAGGATTAAAATTTTGAAAATTATTAGATTATATTAATTATCAAAAATTATAATTATAAATTGGGACTGTCGTAAATAGAAAAAATGAATCGATTACGATTTCGCCAAAGGCAAAATAGTTGCAATTTATCGCATGAAGCAGTGGTGTAGCGCTACATAACTAAGGTGAAAGTTATGAATATTAAACATTTCGCGACAGAGCCAAATTGTAAACAAGATTATTGATAGTGTTTAAATAAAGGTTCAGTCATCCCCAATATTTTAAATCGATTATAAAGATGATATGCAAATAAATAGTCAAGTTCTTGAATGGTTTTAGGATGAGCACCCATCACTTTTTCATAAATATCATCACGTTCCATACAAAAATATAGCAATGGACGATGAGCAAGTGGAGTAGAGATAGGAGATAAGGTATCCACTTTACACGCTTCACAAAGGGTCTGATATAAATGTTGATACATTTTAATCCGCAAAGGTTTAACATAACGTATTTTATTATCTGGTGCACGAACCATTTCCGCTGATGTTAATGTTTGACGTGGAAAATTAGTATCCATTTTTTCTTTTTGCTCTGGGTTAAAGCGTAAACTTCCGATCGAAATCCAAGCAATACGATTTGGAGGTACGCATTGGAAAATTTGAGTTACAGTATTATGATAAGCGTCTTCCCAGTTATCATGAATAATCATGGGATCAAAATGAAGACCGATGAGATAACCTGCATTAACCACTTTAACCATTGCCTGTAGTCGTTGTGCTAATGAAGCCGTTCGATGTTCTTGAGTGCGAATAATAAAATCAGTATTCATCGACCAAGAAACAACTGTTTTTTGATTGTGAATACAATCAAGTATACCATCAACACAATCTGATTTTGTTTTAAGTTCTAAAATAACATTATTACGTTTCCCAAACTCATTAATAAGTAACTTAGCTTGACCTACATGATTTTCAAGGGCTAGACTATCTCCCAACTCCCAAGTTCCAATTCTAAATAATCTCAATGGATTTTGGAGTAAATACTCATCTACTTCAGCAAGTAATGCATTTGTATCACCTACCACTTTAGTGGTGCCATCATTAAGGTAATTTTGTAAAAAGCAATAGGAACAATCAAATGGGCAATTACTAACTGCTTTGAGAACTTTGATGTTACAACAAACAAATTCATTACCTATTGTCGCACAAGTGTCTAAAGCCTTTCCTTTTTTTGGAACAATCTTAACAGTTGATTTTCCATCACGGTAATATGGGAGAATAGCTTCTTTTTTATTAAGTGCAGTAGTAGTAACAGTAAGAGATCGTTTAGTAGGCATGATAATTAAAGTCGAGCAAGTAACTTTTGAATTCCTTCTTGGCTGCGGGGGTCACTGAGCTGTTTTTTTAAGTCGATAAAATCAGTTTTGGATCGAATCGTAGCAACTAAAGTAACTTCACGTTTTTCAAGTGAAGGATCCCAAGAAACAGGAAGCGAATAGCCAGACTTAATCAACTCAAGCTCCTGCTGTAGTTGAGCCAATGTAGGCTGATAACGACGGGTAAGTTGAGAAATAATATCAGATATTGAAGTGCGCTTAAGTGTAGTAATAATCTGTTTAATAGATGCTTTGTCACGACGTGTAATATCAAAAAGTAATTGACAGCATTGTTTGAGTTGCGTTGCAGTTGGATTTAAAACCAAGAGCCAATCACAAATAATAGTTATAAAGTCAGCATTAAAACGACAAAAATAATGACATTGTTTAAGCGAGAAGTTTTTATTAATCATAACTTGTAGTAATGATTTAGGAAGCGCTGCAATGTCACGGTATTGTTTTTCCAAATGAGATGAAGGAAAGTTTAACATTGGAATATCTGTTTTGGAATAGGAAAATTGACTTAAAAAAGAACGAGATTGTGCAATAAAATTAGCCTGAATAACCGCATGGGAATGTTTAATACTATGGTAGTCAGCAGTCGTATTTAGTAAATTCTCGATAGAATCAGTAGATTTAACCAGACAATTTTGGGTTTGTGCTGGATTAGTAATTTCGCACCAATAATAAATCCCATTACATTTTAAAACTAAAGGCGGTTTTTCATCTTTATAAAATGACCTATTAGGATTAAATTGGATTAATTCTAGTAATGATGTATTTAATTCTTGATAAACTATTTTAATGATTTCATACATAAATCTTATTTTATCATACTAGTACTTTTTTATTAAAAATAGGATTTAAGTCAGAAACTATTTTAACAAAAATGATTTGATTAGTAGTTTTTAAATATCATCAAAAATTATTACTACTGTTTATTCTATATCAATATAGGGTAAACTATAGTGCATGAATTCAAATCCTAATTTAATCTTTATTATTAAAGTTAAATGTCAAAATAAACCTGGTATTATTCACCAGCTTACGAAAATAATTTTAGATTTAACAGGTGATATCATTGAATTTGACCAGTTTACACTTCAAGATAAAGAGTTTATGTGTCGAATCGAATTTACTACAAATAGTAAGCGCAATGAAAGTGAAATAAGGTCTGCTTTTAATTCTTTTATTAAAAAGAATAATGCAAGTTTAACTGTAGTAAAAGGGCAAAATAAATTAAAAATGGGTATTTTAGTATCAAATCATAGCCATTGTTTAGCAGAACTATTATATCAATATTC
>CAXFGY010000088.1:0-5859 GCA_964002605.1 uncultured Candidatus Marinamargulisbacteria bacterium | reverse complement strand
AACAAGAATAAATAAAAATCAATCTAAAAAAGAAGTAGTGACTAATAAGAAAGAAGAAATACTTCATATTAAAGGTCAAGATGGAAAAGTATATCGTAAATCGATGAAAGAGTTTGAGCAAGAAGAGGAACAAAGGATTAAGGTTAAAGCAAAATTAGAAGAAAAAATTAAAGCGTTAACCAAAAAAATTAAAAAAGCCCAAAAAGATGCTGAAAAACAGGTTTTGCTAGCTCAAAAAGAAACTCAATTAAAATCAAAAAAAGCAAATCTTAAAATTGCTTTAGCAGAAAAAGCAGTAAAAGAACTAAGACAATTACAGCAAAAATTGAGTGAGTTACAAAAAGAATATAAAAATATAAAAAACACAAAAAGTTCAAGTCAAGAGGAAGCAAAGTTGAGCAAAATTATAGACAATTTAAATTTAAAAATAATGAAGGCAAAACAGGTGTCGAAAAAACAGCAAGAAGAGGCGGTTTTAGCTGAAAAAGAGATGCTAAAAGCACAGGCTTTTGAAAAGAAAATATCAAAAAAACTTGAAAAAGAAGTTAGTGAATTAAACCGTTTATTGGATAATACCAAAATATCAGCATTACAACAACAAAGTCGTTACTCTTATACATTAATAACAGGAACATTTGTAAGGAAAAGTATTGCTAAAGTGTATTTAAAAAAACAACAAAAACAAGACCTTTTTCCTAAAATAGTCAAAGAAAAAACAATCAAAGAGGGTAAAGTTATAGACGTTTATCGCTTAAAATTAAAAGAGTATAGCAATCTAAAAAAAGCAAAAGAATTAAAAGAAAAGTTAAATCAGCTTCAAATTAGAAATTATATTTTAGTTCAACGTAAAGACAGTGTAGTAGAACCGTTAAAAAATAAGCTAAAAAAAGAAGCAAAAATAAATAAAAGTAAAGAAAAAAATAATCAAAAAAAAATAATAAAAAAAAGTAAAAACAAGCGTTTTAATCAAAAAGCACCTGTTTTAATTGTAAATTTATCCGATTCAATAACAATTTCCACAACAAGAGACAAAATGGGAGTCAGCGGAAAGGCTATCAATATAGATTCATTAAGTGTGAATGGTCAACCCATTATAGTGCGACCTGATAACAAGTTTTATAGTGTGGTGGCATTACCGAATGAGTCAGAATTTGAGTTGCGATATGAAGCAATTGGTATAAATGGAACAAAGAATGAAAAGGTAATTGTTGTTAAAAGACAAGGGTTATAAATCATGACTGACTGGAGTAATTTTAATGTGAGTAACTAACTTTTAGTTAAAAAGTTAATTTTTTTATCAAAAAAGTGGGTTTTATCGGGGTTTTTTGCCAAAAAGATGTGGTTTTTAAATGTTTTTTAATGATTTTAAAAAATAAAATTTATCAATTCAACGCGTTTAAGTGTTATTAATCTGAAAATAATTCTTATAGACATTGATGGGGATAATTTAATTAGAAAAGTTTAGATCTTAAGGGAATGTCGTATCAATATTAAGTGACAAAAAAATTAAATTATCTAATTAAAATATCATTCGAAAAAATCGCAAAAAAGATTATTTTATCTCAAAAATGGGAATAATTATAGTAGGAATATGCGTAAATTATATACAAAAAATGACAACTTTCTAAAAGTACTTCATCAGTACCTGAAATGGGTGTTAAAAATAAATTTATTAATTGGCTTAATAATGATTTACAACGCTTCTATTTTAGAGAGTCAGATTTATGCATTTTCTTATAAACAAAATAACCATCATATTCATCCAGCAGAGGCTGCTGCAGTCTTTAAACAAGATGGAACTTTGGTGCTATGGGGTGTAGATCGTAATGGTGGATCAGAATATGTGTATGAATCAGGAAATATAATCTCAAATGCTGTGGATATTACTAATATTAGGAGTGTTGTATCAAATTTTTTTGCTTTTGCAGCGATTAAAAATGACGGGTCAGTGGTTACATGGGGCTCCAATTTCTATGGCGGAGATAGCAGTGAAGTAACATCTGAATTAAATATCCCAACAAATAAAGTTGAAAAAATATATTCAACAATGATGTCTTTTGCTGCGCTTCGAGAAGATGGGTCAGTGATAACGTGGGGCAACGAAGAAACGGGTGGTACATCAAGTATATATCAAGATTGGGTTAGAGGGTATAATGATCCTGAAATAATATCAGTTGCGCCATCTATTAATGGATCGATTAAAGTTGTAGATATTTATAAAAGTGCAAATGCCTTTGCTGCGCTTCGAGAAGATGGATCAGTGATTACATGGGGCTTAAAAAGTCATGGTGGAGATAGTCGTTCAGTTCAGCATGAGCTCATTAAAACAGGCCCATTGTTTAAAAAAATTAAAAAAATATATCCTAATAGTTCAGCCTTTGCTGCACTTCGAGAGGATGGATCAGTGGTCACTTGGGGAGATGAATCAAGCGGAGGTGATAGTAGTGCTGTAAGTCAAAATTTAACAAATATAATTAAAATATATGCTAATAAACAAGCCTTTGCTGCACTTCGAGAGGATGGGGCAGTGATCACATGGGGAAATGCTAATAATGGGGCAAATAGTAGTTTAGTATCAAACCAATTAAATGATCCTAGTAATAAAGTGAAAGAAATATATTCCAATGAATTTGCGTTTTCTGCATTAAGAGAAGATGGTACAGTTGTTAATTGGGGTGATTATGTAGGACATGGCGGAGATAGTACGGTTGCAGGAACTAATATTTCTCATCTATTGAATAATATAACTCAAGTGTATTCTACTGAATATGCGTTTGCAGCACTCAAACAAGATGGGTCAGTGGTCACTTGGGGGGTAGCAGACAATGGTGGAGATAGTAGCGCTGTCGCACATCTATTAAATAATGTAACTCGAATTTATTCAACGGTCCGTGCGTTCGCTGCACTTAAAGAAGATGGATCAGTCGTCACTTGGGGAATACCACGTTCAGGTGGAAATAGTGACACTGTCTCACATCTATTAAATGGATCGTCACCAGTAAAACAAATTTATCCTTATGGAATAGGTATTGGAGACGAGGGGTTTATGGCATTAAGAGAAGATGGACAACTTGTAGTATGGGGTGGCAGTGATGAAATTAATGATATTACTGGATTGGGTTTAAATAGCGGTGTGGCTAGAGTTGTCAGTATGAACGATAATGATGGGGATGGCATTTTAGATCCCTTTGATAATGAACCCAATCAGCCTGCTGGAATCAACGTTGAAATTAAACCAAAACAGTTTCTTCGTATAAAACCAACTTTCATTCTTACTAATCTAGATGCGGGTGAATGTGTGGATGCTAATAATCATATGTCTTGTGCATATGAAGGTCCGACGGCAAATACGATTACAAGTCATTACAATACGGGTGATTATGATTACAGTGGAATCGTTACCCCATTTGATGTAACAGATGGTACTTATAGAGGATACCAAAAGTTTACTGTTCCAGCAGATGGTATTTATGATATCGAAGTATGGGGAGCTCAAGGTGGAAGAAATCATTATTGGGCAGAAGAGGCCCTTTACCTCAATAACTATTCTTATCGTAATAATGATCAAGTCATTCCGTTTACAGTAAATAATTATGTTGAAGAATATGATGACGCGACACCATATACATCAAATCCAAGTCATGGAAGAGGGGGTGGCGGTGGTACAAAATTAAAAGGACGGTATGAATTGGTATCTGGAAATACATTAGTTATTCTGGTAGGTCAACGGGGAATGGATAATGATCAGACGCATGATGGCGATGGCGGCGGCGGCGGCGGCGGCGGATCTTTTGTGGTGCAGTTAAACAACCCATTAGATGAGACATTAAGTAGTTTAAATATTACCCCTTTAGTTGTTGCAGGAGGAGGTGCGGGGGCTGTTGATCAACAGGGGCTATTTTTTGTTTCTCGTATTGCTAATGGGGGAGTTAATATTACAGGAGACTCTCCATTAGGGTATGAAAATTATAATAATTTAATAGGATATCCAGAAGAATTGATGTTTATTCGTAATATGCCTCTGATTACAAATACTTATTGTGACCCATGTTCAACGATACCAGCGGCAACTGATGGAAGAGAAGGAGAAGTGGATCTGACAAATGCGAATTCTAATGATCCTAATGCGTATAAATATTCTGTAGCTGCAGGCCTATATGGACAATTTTCATTAGTTATCGGAGGGGTTTCAAAAGCATTTATTAACGGTGGAAATGGGGGAAATGATACGTTGAATGGCTGGACCAAAGATGGGGGATTTGGTGGCGGTAGTTCAGGTAATAATGGTGGTGGTGCAGGAGGTGGATTTTCAGGGGGGACATTTGTAGAAAGAGGTCAGTCAAGTGGTGGGGCATCATTTATCAATCAGTCAATTTCTACTTATCAAGGTCATAAAGTAATGTCTCATATTGAGGATGACTTTTCATTTAATATTAGAGAACGGCGTTCAGGAGTGACTAGTGATACCACAAACTATATCAATGATGGTCATGGAGCGGTATTAATTACCAATTTATCTTTTCTTTCTCACCGTGTCACTGAAAATCAAATTCATGAAATTACATCACCAGAATGGGAAGGAAACGGTACTATTTTCTATAGTTGGCAGTTACTTAATACAGATTTTGGAGCTGAAATAAGTAATCAAAATAATCAAACAGTACGGTTTCATGCGCCTAAAATTGATCAATTAGAAATGGATTATACACTTAGGCTAACTGTAGGTGATCATGAGTCAGTGGTTACAGAGGATATTGTAATTACCCTAATCAGCGAGAATAACCCGCCAACAGCAAATGCGTTTGCTATTACAGTAACAGAAGATACAAAGTATTATTTTAATTTGGATGATTTTATATCAGAAAATAAAGGCAACTATACTGATTTAGATCCATTAACTAAGATTAAAATTACTCAGTTACCAGTAACTGGGAATTTGTATTTAGGCGACGTTCAAATCACGCAGAATAATACAGAAATTCCAACAAGTAATATTTCACAACTCAACTACAGCGGAGGTAATAATGAATATGGCATACCTTATGCAATGTTTAAGTATCAAGTGAAAGATCGTTTTTTATTTTCAGAAGACAGTTTCACCATTACAATTAACATAACAGCGGTTAATGACTCTCCTACATTTAATGTACAGTACGATGCATTAGTGTATGAGGATGACCCTCAACATCATATCATTATAACGGGTATTAATCCGATTGAAATGAATCAAACGATTAGTATGATCACCGTTAACAATACCAATTCAACTTTGTTTTCTCAGCAGCCAATCGTTGTGGGCAATATCATCAATGATACGATAACAATTAACTATACACCCACAACTCATTTAGAAGGCACTCAACAAGTAACAATAAATATTGGTATTAGTGACAGTGGTTCAGGTGAAAATACAACCACAAAAAGTATCGTAATTGAGTTTCAAGCTGTTGATGACCCCCCGACTAATATTGAATTTGAATCCCCATTTAGTATAAGAAGTATGGTCCCAGCAGGTGCAGTTGTAGCAACAGTAAATATTACTGATGATAACTTAGGTAAAAATGTGCCCAGTTTAATCGGGCCAGATAAAGATCAATTTACTTTTGAAATGGATCATGTCACTGGTAATGGTATCTTAACAATTCAAACGCAATCTGAATTAGCTGAAGGTGTTTATGATATTCAAGTGACATTAAATTCATTGCCAAGTACATTTTTTAAGCTCATTTTGGATCAACCCAGTCAAAATGATCTGCCCGTTATTATTAAAACTGTGTATGATGCCTACATTGATGAAGCACGTACAACCAACATGGTGATCGATGTAATTGATCCAGAATTGCAACAGCTAGATTATCA
>CAXFGY010000087.1:0-5943 GCA_964002605.1 uncultured Candidatus Marinamargulisbacteria bacterium | reverse complement strand
AGTGATGCAGAGCTACATAACAAAGGTGAAAATTATAAAGATTAGGCATTTCGCGGCAGAGCCAAATAGCCGTCATAAAATATCCAAGTAAGTTAAATTAAGGATGCAATAATCAATTTGAAGTTAGTTGTTTATTAAGTATTTTTGGAGTGTAGATGTATTTAAAATAGTTTGAATTTGAGTCATTTCCAATTCAGTGGGAGGTATTAGGGGTAAACGTGTTTCACCCACATTAAATCCTTGCAATGCCAGTGCGTATTTAATTGGGGTAGGGTTTGAGGTAATAAATAAAACATTAAACAATGGCATTAGATCAGTTTTGATTTTTGTTGTTTGTTCAATATCACCGTTAAAAAAAGAATGAATCATTGTGTTGATTGCAGATCCCACTAAATGCGAGGCAACTGACACAACACCAATTGCACCAGATTTTAAAAAATCAACTGTAAGAGCATCATCACCCGAGTATAATGATAATTTTTTGGGTGCTATTGCGCTTATTGCATTAAACTGGTTAATAGATCCGCCAGCTTCTTTTAATGCAACAACATGATCGATATCAGCGAGTGTTGCAATTGTGCTTGGTTCTATATTAGTTCCCGTTCGACTAGGAATATTATATAGCATAATGGGTAATGATGTCGCAGTAGCAATAGCTTCTATGTGACGAATAATGCCAGCTTGACTGGGTTTATTATAGTAAGGGGTTACCTGCAAAGTAGCATCAACGCCAATATCAGTTGCTTTTTTAGTCATTTCTATCGCTGTTTTTGTGCAATTAGATCCCGTTCCTGCAATTATTTTAGCTTTTCCATTTACCGCTTTAGTAATTACTTTAAAAAGAGTTAATTCTTCATCGTGAGTTAATGTAGGGGATTCTCCAGTTGTCCCACACAAAACTAAACTATCGGTTCCATTATTAATAAGATGAAGTGCTAGACGGGTGGCTTCGTCATAGTTAATCGTCCCATCTGGGTAAAAAGGGGTTACCATTGCTGTAATAACTCGACCAAACATAACATTAGTATAGCGAATGTTGTTTAGAAAGTCTTCTTAATTTTGCTGTTTTGGTGATGATTATTGAAATTTAGTTGATTTTTAGAAAGATTTATGATTTTTATTAATGGATGCATTATTTTTTATCTTCAAAAAAATAAAATCTATTTAAAAAGCTAATTTTAAAAAAATTGTGAAATTTTTTAAAAAAAAAATCGATAATAATATTATGGGACTAAAATCAAATAAAAAACAGTATTTTTATTTATTAAAAAATAGTATTACCACATTTGGGTTAATCCTATTTTTATTAATAAGCATGCCTTGTTATGCAAATGCAGAGCAGGATAATCTTGAAATTCAATTTATGCTTATGTCTCCTGACAAAAATAAAGCATATCCATATTTTGCAGACGAAATTGACGATAGCATTTTGTTGCGAAGAATTAATCCTTCAGCAGGTTTAGAAAATATGGATAAAAATCCGTTTCAACTTATGGAATATCGCGTTGTTGCAATAGGTGGAAGTCTAATGTCAGGTCTTAGAAGTATTGGTAATGACAATAATGGCGTTACGATTGAAACAGCACCGCTGTTTTATCCGAGCCCATTTAAAATTACTGAAGGCAGTACGCTCTATGTTAAAGTGAATAAAGACTCAGCTGGAGAAATTGAATTTAGAGTCTATGATATATTAGGCAATGAAATTTATCGATCTGAGTCAAAATATGTGGGTCAAAATAATTATAACGTCACAACATTTAAATTTGGAGAGCAGCAATTAGGACATCGTAATCTGCCAGCGGGTATCTATTTTTACCTCGTTATTAAAGATGGTGAAGTTTTAAAAAATAGTGAGGGACAAACTTTAGGAAAAGGAAAGTTTGCAATATTACCATGATTATTTCAATTACCCGTTATGTGAAAAGTATTGTACTCATGATTTTAATAATGAGTCCCTTTTCTTTGGTTAAAGCGGCCGAATATCATTTGATTTCTGAGGTAGGGACCTCGGCACGTCAAATTGCATTGGGTCATTTGGAAGGGTTTTCTCAGGCCTCAAATAGTATTTTTGAAAACCCAGCTGGATTATACCGAACATCAAAAATTTCAATTTCAGCATTTTCAGTGAGATTAATGGATGAAGTAAAGTACTCTAATATTGCCCTTAGTAGTCGATTTTTGAACGGACATATTGCTGCAGGTTTTATGCAAGTTGCGATTGATAACATTCCTGAGACAGCATGTCCAGCTGAGGATGACAGCGCTTGTAGAAATCTGGTTACATTTCCAGTTGTCAAAAATTGGTTTGATTATAATAACTCAGTTTATAAGTTAGCTTATCAATGGTCAGTACTTGAAGATATAGAAGTTGCTGCAAGTGTGGTCTATTATCGTCAATCTTATTACAAGATTTCCGGAGCTGGTAGCAATATTGATTTGGGTTTTATTTATCGGTTTAATGATAAGTTAGAAGCATCACTTTTATTGAGAAATGTGATTCCAGGTCAATCAATTCATTATAATCAAGGAGACCCGGAACCATTGCCTGTACAGCATGTCTTATCATTAAGACAATCTTTAAAGTGGGGAATCGATATTTATCCTCAAATAAAATGGTTCCATTATCAATGGTTGCCTAGTATAGGGATAATGTATAAACCAAACTTTTTTCCTTACGTTCACTTTATGTCGGGCTATAAAGCGGCATTAGATGTGACACAAAAGCGGCATAATCGCATTGCGTTTGGGATTGGGTTGCAGTTAATGAGCATTACCATTAATTATGCGTATGAGCGAACTGATTATATATTAAATCAGCATAAACATTATGCATCTATAACAGCCAATTTTTAAAATGATATAAAAGGAGATTAAGTAAGTATGAAAGTTAGTAAAATCAGTTTGTACATTTTAAATATTGCTATTATTTTAACTGTGTTTTTAAGTGCCCCAATAGTGGCGGATAATACCGGTTATAACGTTAAATTTCAAATTAAAACAACTGGGGTAACGCCAGAACTTGATGTATTCAGGCTAATGAGGCAGGGACAAATTGTTGCGTCTAAAGATATATCGGCAATAGATGTCGATGATTTTGGTTATTTTGACTTATCAGTTAATTTAGATGGTGCTGATGGGAATAGTATGCTCATAAAGCCGGAAGATTTGAAGGGGCAAGTTAATTTTGAGATATGTTATCAAGGACAAGCAAGCTGCGAAGTAATGGAAGTTAACGCTGTTCCAAAATCAATTTTTACGTATCGCGCAAATTCCGTTGTGTGGGCAGATAGTACTAACTCAAATCAAGTGATTATTAATAATAATTTAGAAGTAACTGGAAATTTAACAGTAGAAAGTTTTACAGTAAAGGAAATGGAAATTGATTTTAAGCCAAGTGAGAATCACATATTAATGTATACAGATAGTAAGTGGTCGACAGTACCCACGGCCACTTTAGGGATGTTATTAAGTGGAGGAAGTTCAAAAGATATCCGATTACCACTTGATGGTGTGCCAGAAGATAATGATCTACTTCAATGGAATGACAGTAATAGCCAATGGGAATCTGTATCAGCGAGTAGTTTGGGACTTTCAGGAGATTTAAGTGAGTATCGTAATAGTAGCGTCGTATTTGCAGGGGTCTCAGTGAATGGGACAGTGAGTGCAAATCAATTGGTAGTTAATGGTAGAGAGGTTTTTAGTGGATTTACGATTAAGTCAGAGTTATTACCTAATGAAGTAATAACAACCCGCAATTTAGGAATAACAGGATTTGATAAGGTTGTGACAGTAGATATTACTTCAAGACAAAACGGGTACGTCATACAATGGAATGATAATAAGTTTCAATTTGTGTCAACAGAAAATTTGATACTTGATTCTGGCAGTATTACAGCGACACTAGATGATTTGGGGTTAGAAACAGATGATTCTGTTGTATTTAAGGGTGTTTCAGTGAATGGGACAGTGAGTGCAAATCAATTGGTAGTTAATGGGACAGAGATTTTTAATGGATCTACGATTAAGTCAGAGTTATTACCCAATGAAGTAATAACAACTCGCAATTTAGGAATAGAGAATCTCTCAGGAGTAGTGACAAGAAATAATGTGTTGTTTGTCAGGTCTGAAGGTGTATCGATTAATGGAACAACAACAGTCAATCGATTAGTCGCAGATTTAGTGAGTGCAAATAATTTAACAGTAGAAAATGGAATTAATGATGTATTGTTTTTTACAGATAACGGTGTATCAATCAATAACACAGTAACAGTAAATAATTTAGCAGTACGAGGTACTTTAGATTTAAGCAATGCTAATGTAACAGTCAATCAATTAGTCGCAGATTTAGTGAGTGCAAATAATTTAATAGTCGACAATGGCGCGACAATTAATAATGTGTTGTTTGTCAGGTCTGAAGGTGTATCGATTAATGGAACAACAACAGTCAATCGATTAGTCGCAGATTTAGTCACTGCAAATAAAGTAACAGTAACAACATTAAATGCAACTGCTTTAACAGTGGCAAATATCCCTTTTGACTTCACAGGAATTGATAGAAATTATATATTGCAATATGATGGGACTAAATTTGAAGCTCAATCAATTGATAAAGTAACTGGTGTAACAACAAATGCAGAGCACATTTGGCTTCAAAAAATCAATAAAGATGTAGCTAATCCTTTGAACAATGCAATTTTAAGATATACTGGAACCGATTGGAACATGAGCAAGGCGGTATTTGTAACGGATAGTGGGGTGTCGGTTAATGGAACAGCAACAGTGAATCGTTTAGTTGCTGATATAAGTGTAAGTACAAATCAATTAATAGCAGCTAATGCATTAGTGGGGACGGTTAATGCAAGAATAGTTTCAACCAATTTACTGGTTATAAACGGAGAATATAGCAATCGTCCGTCAGGTTTCTTGAGTCTACCCGCTTATCCAAGCGCATTTAATGACTATGTTATACCTGCTTCTGAGCACTTTCTGAAGACACCTGAACAACGACAACCTGGACTTTATGATAGGCAAAAGCAAGATGAAACCACTTTACATATTGCGAACTTAGCACAGTATTTATCAGTTCCGGAAGAAAGTGATAATAGTGACTATAATAACCCTGAGTATACAATTGAACAAAGTCCTTCTCCAAACCTATATGTTAAGGATGCCTTGTATATTTATACTAATGAAGACAATGATGAATTATTAAAGAAATCACCTACACTTTATTTTCATAATAATACAACAGCAGAAGGCACTGCAGCGTATATACGCTTAGAAGGTGATAATCATGATGATGCTCGTGTTAATAATACATTGAATTATAATTCTTCAGGGGGACATATGTTTGTGAGTCGAGAGTTGTCAGATCAAGCTAATGAAGAGGGGATAACAGCTAATTGTCATAGCATGTTAATAAATGGAAATAATTTCCATGGTCGAATAAATCGTAAATTATTAAAAGATCCGTTTTGGAATAAAAGGGTCAACTTTTTCAAAAAGGGGTATAATAGTTTTGACGATTTAAGTGAGGATGAACAATTTGTTTTAACAGGAGACGAAAAATATAATTATAAATCAGTGCTAGGAATTCCAGGAATTCCTTATCATGATGATCATCTTAGTGAGTTAAATGCATTGGGACATCTAAAAATATATTATGATGACAGGGATCCAGATGATTATTATTATTTTTCAGAGATTTACGAAAGACAATACAATGAGTGTGTCATTAGTGATATTGAAGTATCAAATGAAGATCTTAGTACGATAAAATCACCATTTGAATTCCAACATCACTTTGCAAATAAAACTCAAAAACCAAAGTCATTATTTAACATTAGCCAAATTGGAAATAATACCAATCAAACAGATTATATCCACTTTAGTAATAATGAAGATATTAGTGGTAAGTTAGCCAATCATCAAGCCAACGTACTA
>CAXFGY010000086.1:0-6018 GCA_964002605.1 uncultured Candidatus Marinamargulisbacteria bacterium | reverse complement strand
GGAAAGGTTTTTTAAAAGAGATTCCTCTAGAAAAACGATCTAACCTTATAGAAGCATATAGGGAAATATTTAATGGTGAAGATGAAGAAAAGAAACTTTCAGCAGCAAAAGCCTGGTCAAAATGGGAAGCATCAACAAGCTTTATTAATCATAATCCAGAGGCAGTGAAGGATTCAGTTAATAGCGAATTTGCTCTGGCATTTGCCTTGATAGAAAATCATTATTTTGTAAATAAGGGATTTCTGGAATATGAAAATCAACTTTTAGATAATATAGACAAAATAAGAGACATACCGACAGTTATAGTTCAAGGAAGGTATGATGTTGTTTGCCCACCTACCACTGCGTACGAATTACATTCAAGATGGCCTGAAGCTGAACTAAAGATAGCACCTTATTCTGGTCACTCAGCATTCGAAGAAGAAATTACTCATTTATTGATTGAAGCAACCAACAAGTTTGCCTAATTTTATAAATATTCTAATCTCGCCATAAATTCTAAAATTTGACAGTGTACCTTCCCATTTTCCATCAGTACTATAAGTTGATTTGTAATACTTTATCATCATAAGAGAATAAGATGACTTTACACGATTTTATTGATATTAAGGGATTAAGCAAAGAAGTTGCAGTTGATTTGCTCAATCGTGCGTCTCAATTAAAGGCTGAAAATGGACGGCATTCCCTATTGCCTTTACAAGGAAAGTCGATTGGATTGTTGTTTAAAAAGCCATCAACACGAACTCGAATTTCGTTTGAGGTTGGTGCCTATCAGTTGGGGGGTCGGGCAATTAATTTACATGACCATGAAATTGGTTTGGGCGAACGAGAACCCATTAAAGATGTTGCACGTGTTATTTCACGCTATATGGATATGGTTATGATTCGAACGTTTGACCATCAAGATATTATTACTTTTGCTGATTATGCAACGATTCCAGTTATTAATGGGTTAACTGATTGGTCACATCCCTGTCAGGCAATGGCAGATTTTTTAACGATTAAAGAATACTTTGGAAGTTTTAATAATTTAAAAATTACTTATTTAGGTGATGGTAATAATGTTTGTCGGTCCTTGGTTGAATTAGCCGATTTGTTGGGTGTTTGTATGGTTATTTCAAATCCCTCTCAATATGAACTAGACACCCAACTTGATGTTCAGCGTGAGCCTGATCCAAGATGTGCAGTCGCGGGAGCGCATGTAATTTATACGGATACATGGGTTTCTATGGGAGAAGAAGACCAATCTAAATCATTAGCTGTTTTTCAGCCTTATCAAGTAAATTCAGAACTCATGGCTTTAGCGGATCCAACGGCGATTGTATTACATTGTTTACCTGCACATCGTGGCGAAGAAGTAACGGATGAGGTAATGGAGTCTTCTCAATCTAAAATCTTTGATCAAGCAGAAAATCGCTTGCATGCTCAAAAAGCGATTATGTCGTATTTGCTTGAATCACATTGAAAAGATACGTATTATAAGTATGATATATTTAACTTTTGTATAAGGAAGTTTTTCATTTATGAGTAAAGAAAAAGTAGTTTTAGCTTATTCTGGTGGTTTAGATACATCGATTATGATTCGTTGGCTTATCGATACGTATGACTTAGATGTTATTGCGATGTGTGCCAATTTGGGACAAGCTGAGGAACTAGAGGGACTTGAAGAAAAAGCCCTTAAAACAGGGGCCATTCAGTGTTTTGTAGAAGATTTAAGATCAGAGTTTGTTACGCAGTATATTTACCCAACGTTGCAGGCAGGTGCTATTTATGAGCGGTATTATTTATTGGGAACAAGTTTTGGAAGACCTTTAATTGCTAAGCGGATGGTTGAAATTGCACAGCGAGAAGGGGCGAGTTATATTGCTCATGGTGCTACTGGTAAAGGTAATGATCAAGTCCGTATGGAAGTTGCTGTGATGTCTTTAGACGCCTCTTTAAAAATTATTGCTCCCTGGAAAGACCCACGTTGGACCTTACATTCCCGTGAAGCATGTATTGATTATGCACGGCAGCATGATATTCCAATTACGCAAACTAAAGAAAAGATTTATTCAGAAGATCGAAATATATGGCATATTAGTCATGAAGGTGGTGCTTTAGAGGATCCGAGTGTTGCGCCTAATGATGATGTTTATACGTTATCTAATACGATAGAACAGGCGCCGGATACACCGGAGTATATTGAACTTACTTTTGAGCGTGGTGTTCCGATTTCGCTTAACGGACAAAGTTTATCATCAGTGGCATTATTGGAAAAATTAAATCAAATGGGTGGTATTCATGCGATTGGTCAGGTCGATATGGTTGAAAATCGCTTAGTCGGAATTAAGTCTAGGGGTGTTTATGAAACACCAGGGGGTACAATTTTATATGTTGCGCATCGCCAATTAGAACAATTGGTTCAAACACGAGATACATTACATTATAAAGATCAAATTGCCTTAAAATATGCAGAATTAGTTTATGATGGCAAGTGGTTTAATCCTTTACGTGAAGCATTAGATGCATTTGTTGCACAAACCCAATCGGTTGTGTCAGGTGTCGTTCGCTTAAAGTTGTATAAAGGAAATATTCAACCTGCTGGTACCCAATCTGATTACTCTTTATATAGTGATGAATTGGCTTCATTTTCTGATACGCAACTTTATGATCAAAAAGATGCCACTGGATTTATTCGTTTATTTGGTTTATCAGATACGGTGAGGGGTCGATTAAATAATAAAGCGTTTTAATTATGGCAAAAGCGGATTATAATCAAAAACTTTGGGGAGGACGTTTTAAAAAAGACTTAGAGCTCTCTGCCATTCAACTCAGTTATTCAGTACAGTATGATCAGCGGTTGGTTCAGTATGATATTCAAGTGAACCAAACCCATGCAAAGGCATTAAATAAGGTAGGGATTTTGTCGCAAGAAGAAAATAATGCCATTCAATCTTATTTATTGGTTTTACGAGATCAATTTGCTAATGGGGATGATTTAATTTCTGAGAGTGATGAGGATATACATAGTTGTATTGAACGTCTTGTGACTCAGAAGTTAGGGGATTTAGGTAAAAAGTTACATACAGGTAAATCTCGTAATGATCAAGTGATTACGGATGTTCGGTTATTTGTTAAAGAGCAGTGTCGGCATATTATGGCGTTGTTACGGCAATTAAATATTGCTTTATTGGAGTTAGCGCAGCGTTATGAGACTGTTGTGATGCCAGGGTTTACTCATTTTCAACCGGCACAACCTGTATTGTTTGCACATCATATAGTGGCTTATGTTGAAAAATTTGGTCGAGATTTAAAGCGAATTCAAACTGCATATGATACGGCTGATGTTTGTCCTTTAGGATCAGCAGCGTTGGCAGGAAATAGTTATGGTCTTGATCGCCAATTTATGGCTGAAGACCTTGGTTTTTCTCATTTAAGCCAAAATAGTATGGATGCTGTGTCTGATCGAGATTTTATTTTAGAGTTTATTGCAGCCAGTTCCTTTTGTATGACACATCTCAGTCGTTTTTGTGAAGAAATTATTTTATGGAATTCTCCTGTTATGGGGTTTATTCATTTAGGGGATGAGTTTACGACAGGTTCATCAATTATGCCTCAAAAAAAGAATCCTGATATGGCGGAATTGATTCGTGGAAAATCAGGTCGGGTTTTAGGTCATTTGGTAGGACTCCAACATACTTTAAAAAGTTTGCCTTTAACGTATAATCGAGATTTGCAAGAGGATAAAGAAGCTTTGTTTGATACTGTTGATACAATTGATGTGTCTTTATCTTGTTTTACTGAAATGGTAAAGACGATCACGTTAAATGAGTCTACTATTTCTAAATCATTAGAAAAAGGGTATTTGACTGCGACAGAATTTGCAGACTATTTAGTACGACAAGGGGTTCCTTTTCGTGAGTCACATGAAATTACAGGTAAAGTCGTTAATTATGCTGTTGAAAAGGATCAATCATTATTACAATTGTCATTAGCTGAGTTTCAACAATTTTGTGATCGAGTTAATTTAGATGTTTACGATGCAATTAGTATTGATGCAGCGATTGCGTCTAAGAATGGCTTGGGAGGGACCTCACTTGACCAAGTTCGGATACAACTTGATCGATTATTTCAGCAATATTTATCTTAATAATACGTTGTTATGAAAATTTTAATGCTTTCAGATACACATGGTAATCAAGTGATGCTTCAGCGAGTTATTATGTATCTTAGTCAAAATAAAATAGATCTTGTGATTCACTTAGGTGATGATTATCAAGACGGTGAGTTAATTATTGCAGCGGGTTATCCATTAATTCGAATTCCAGGAACTTGGACGGTAGAATATAAAAATACATTAATTGAAAATCGTCGTTTTGAAGTTTTTGAAGGGTGGCGCTTTTTTTTAACCCATACACCAGAATCCCATTTTAATGATTTACCTGATGATTTAGACCCACAAGTTATTTTAACTAATCAAGAATGTGATGTATTTTGTCATGGGCATACGCATCATCCTGAAATTGTAACAGATGATAATGATGTGATTCGTTTAAATCCAGGACATTTGAAGCGACCTGAAGATCGTGGTTGTCGTGCTTCATTTGCAATTTTGGATGTTACATCTAATGATCTTAAAATCAAAATTTTAGATTATGAGACATTAGCTCTCGTTTGTGAAAGTGGTTGTCGTAGAATATCATAAATTGTTGCATTGTTAGGACCATTAATTTTGACAATTGTGTTGGGGTTTGTTTTTTTAATTGGACTCCCTTTACTGTTTTGAAGTAGCTTTATGGTTAAGGGAGTTACTTTGCCATTTTGATTCATTAATTCGACGGTATCACCTAACTTAAAGGTGTTTTTGACAGCAACAATGATTAGTGGCTGATTTTTGTTTTTTGTAATCGCTTTAATGGTTCCTAGGTATTCTATTGTTTTTTCATATTTTTCAAAATGGTAGTGAATGCTATTGTTTATGTGCAGGTTTTTTTCAAGTCCGCCAGAAGTAAAGGTTCGGTTTGAAACTTGATTCAGTTGAAATTCCCATTTTAAAAATTGTTTTTCTGGAATTACAGATTGCAATTTTAGTTTGTCATAACAATGATCTATTGCTTGTCGATATACGGCGCTACAATTTGCAACATATAAATTTGATTTCATTCGACCTTCAATTTTAAGTGATGTAATTTGAGATTTAATTAATTTAGGTATTTGACGAATGCCCATTAAATCTTGTGCATTCATCATACTCAGGGAGGCTTTCTTGTGGGGTCTTGTGTGATCATTAATGGTATAATGATGCCGACAACTTTGAATGCAGCCGCCACGATTTGAATCTCTACCGGCGGTGTAGTTAGAAATTGTACATTTTCCGGAGTAACTCGCGCACATTGCACCATGAATAAAAACTTCAAGTTCAATGTTACAAAACTTTTGAATGAGCTGACATTCTTTAATTGATGTTTCGCGTGCTAAAATGATCCGAGAAGCCCCTTGTTTTTTCCAAAATTGACAGGTGTATTTATTAGTAACGCTGGCTTGTGTGGAGATGTGTAAGGGCAGGGAAGTATGTTGTTTTGCTAATTGAAAGACGCCCATATCTGAGATGATTAGGCCATGTGGATTTAGTTGATTAATAGTAACAAAGTATTGACTTAGATTTTCTAAGTCCGTTTGATGGGCGAATCCATTTAATACAATATATACTTTTTTATGTTTAGAGTTGGCAAATTGAATACCACTTCTAAGTTGTTCAATTGTAAAATTGGTTGCGTAACGACGTAATCCAAAAATGTGAGTACCGATATACACAGCATCTGCACCATAACTTAACGCAATTTTAAGTTTCTCTAGATCACCTGCTGGACAGAGTAACTCTGGCTTGTGAAGTATTGGTGCATGTTTATTTTTCATTTACTTAGTATACAGCTTATTAATGGACTAATGAATTTATTGTTTTTTTGGCAGTATTGAATTTTGGCTCTGTCGCGAAATACCTAATCTTCACAATTTTCATCTTCGTTATGTAGCGCT
>CAXFGY010000085.1:0-6026 GCA_964002605.1 uncultured Candidatus Marinamargulisbacteria bacterium | reverse complement strand
TTAGTCGAATTATTTATAATAATATCAATAGATTTAATAACAGACCCACAAACAGATGGAGGTAAAGCAGTCGAAAACATAAATGTTCGAGTTAAAAGTTCTAAATAATGAATTAATTGTTTCGAACCTGCAATAAAACCTCCTACAGCGCCAAGACCTTTACTAAACGTTCCTGAAATAATATCTACTTTTCCTTCAATATTACAATATTCAGGTGTCCCCTTTCCCAAGGCACCTATAACGCCTGTTGCATGCGCTTCATCAACCATTACCATCGCATTATAACAATGTGCTAATTTAACAATTTGATCCAATTTTGCAATATCACCATCCATTGAATATACACCATCAACAACAACCAGCTTATTAATATAACCACTCGATTTTTCAAGTGCTTTTTCTAAAGAGCATAAATTATTATGACGGAAAAAAATTTTATTTTTATTTTTACACCCATCTAAAATACTGGCATGAACATACATATCTAATATAGCGACATCATTATTTCGTAACAATGCATTTAAAACACCAGAATTAGCCCCAAAACCAGATGTAAATAATAGTGAATGCTCACATGCTTTAAATTTAGCAATTTTCTTCTCTAATACTTTATGAATAACATGAGTTCCACCAAGCAATGGAACACTACCGGCTCCCGCACCATATTGTTTCAAAGCAGCGACTCCAGCTGAAATAACTGCCGGGTCAGTTGCTAAATTTAAATAATCATTTGAAGCCAAATTTATAAACGGTCTAACCTGCTGAGTATAGTGATCTTTTAAATTAATAACAGGGCCAGCACCAGTCATTGAAATACGTCGAACATGATTATATTGATACGCAATCAAATCATTACGCCAACTGTCAAACAAACAAATTCGATCACTTATTTTTAATTGATCCATATCTGGATTATCAATAAAATCCGATAAATTATATTTTAAAGAATCAACATAGCCTTTGTTTGATTTAGAGAATAATGTATTTAATTTGCTTTTAGTTATCATTGTCATTTTGAACTCCTTTTTTAAACATTAAAAAACCCACTATTAACGGATTAAATAAAAATAATGGAGACCGAATCATATGTATCACTTCTAAAAAAAATTGAGTCATTTTTTTTGAATTTATCATATGCTTAATTAAATAATACTTATACCAATTAAATAGTTTATAAATAATAGCGTTATTAAAACTTTTTCCTTTTATCCATTTTAAATCTTCAATTGTTGTAACCAACCATAAAATTCTATTATGTTTAAATAAATTTTTTTGATATTGTAAAGCAAAAAATTTTTGTCCAATACACTCCGTTAAAAAATGATCTAATTTAACAACAGCACGTGCCGCCATCGTAATCCCTTGGGCATAAATCGGGTTAAACATTAATAATGCATCACCTAAAACGACTAAGTTATGAGGTAAATATTTACATTGATCAAAATAATTAATTCGATTTCTAAACCCTTTAAAAACAGCTACATCAGAAACTGGTTTTAACTGAATAAGAGTATCATAAATAATAGAGTCCGAAAGAACACGAGTATGATTAAGTATTTTACTATATTCTGTTGGTGGATATTGTTTTGAAATACCTACCAATGTAACCAGCAGCTGATTATTCTCAACCTTTAACATAGCAGCACCATAAGGAATATCGGGAAATTTAATTGATATGCCAACCGCGGTCCAATCTAAATTCACATTATCTGGAATAAAATACCGTTGTGTTACATAACCCGCATAGGGGCAAAGTTCTTTTTTTAAAATCGAAATACCCAACGATTTTTCAAGCCAATACTTTGTTTTAGATCTACTTCCACTTGAATCTAAAATAAAATCAGCAGATATAATTTCAGTTTTAAAATAAGGGGTTAAAACAAATACACCCCTTAGTGACTTCTTATCATTAAAAATGAACTGTAGGACTTCAGTATTTTCAATAATTTTTATTTTACAATTTGAATTTAATTGTTTTCTACATATCTTTTCCATTAGTAATCTCGTACAAGCAATCGAGTAAATGTGAGATGAAAACCGAGGTAGCTTATAGCCATTAATAACCAAATACGTATCTTTTGAATAATCAAATTGAATTCCGCCAGCGTCAATTAAATCATTCGTAAAAGAAGAAAAATAATATTCAAATATTTCAATGCCTTTCGCAAGTAAAATACTAGGATGATTAAACTGAGGCGCACCAAGTCGAACACATTTATTATCATTAATACAATCCTTTTCAATCACAACAACTTCATCAAAATGTTTTGATAACATCTGTGCCGATAATAAACCACTCATACCCGCACCAATAACAAGGGCCCGATTTGTTTTAATGCTCATTTATGCAACCTAAATCCATATAAAAAAAATTATATATTTTAAATACCAATTGAAACTCCTAAAAACTTTAAAAAAATTACAAGATTAAATATTAGTATATTAAAATATATTACGTCAATAAATATTTTTGTAAAATATTTTTTAAAAAGATACTATCGCAAATAAAAAAATGTAAATAATTACGATCTAGACAAAAGTCTAAGACATTCAATTCATCATTTAAATAAAGGGACTGTCACAAAACAGAAAAAATCGATTGATCGCGATGTCGCCAAAGCATAAGATTTGCAATTTATCGACTAAGAAAGTTAAGAAAGTGATGCAACGCTACATAAAAAAGGTAAAAACTGTGAAAATCAGGCATTTCGCGACAGAACCATAAATGATAAAAAAGCGACATAAAAAACTCGAAAATTGTCAAAATTAAGTATTTCACTACAAAACAAAAAATATAAAAATTAAACAAAAAACAAATAAAAAAAGCTTATAAAAAAATAATTAAAAATAAAATTTGAAAAAATTATATAACGTTATATTTTTTATATAAATTAAAAATAATTAAAAAAATTTAATTAAGTTAGAGCGTTACGTTTATTTCTAATGGTATTAAAAAATTGTTTAATAATGATTGAACACTGAGGATCATTTAAAAAAACAGTCTCCGTATAATGATTAAAACGATCCGGCTGACTGAGTATCGTCTGACTACCACAAGCTCCCCATTTATAATCTTTTGCAGCATAAATTACTTTATCAATCCGTGCATGTAATATTGCACCCATACACATCGGACACGGCTCTAATGTAGAGTACAACATACAGTTATTTAGTCGCCAATCTCCAATGACTTCTTGTGCCGCTTTAATCGCAAGCAATTCTGCATGAGCCGTGCAGTCTTTGTAAGACTCTTTCAAATTATGTGCTGAAGCAATAATTTTATTATTTTGGACTACAACTGCGCCAACCGGCACTTCATTTTTTTGTTGGGCCAATTTTGCTTGATCTAAAGCAAAATTCATAAAATACATCATATCCTTCATATTTTTGTAAAAATATAAATCGTATTTTAATTAAAACTTAAATTAATACTAGGAAGTTGTGTATCATCATCGATAGGCCCAATATTTTTTTCATATTCTTTTAGTTGTTTATCCAACATAGTAATTAACCGCTTTACATTTTTAGGTGTCATAATAATACGACTCAAAACTTTACCCTTATTAACATTTGGCTGTAAAAATATAAAATCCATTATAAATTCTTCTTGATTAACATTAGATAGTGTTAAATTAGAATAAACACCTTGTGAGACTAGTTCATTTACATCTAAATGAATTTCTTTTCTATTATCATTATTATTTTTATCATCATTATTATTTTTATCATCATTATTATTTTTATCACTATTTGAATCTTTAGTCATTTTTAACACGCTCCAAATATTCACCTGTTTCAGTATTAATTTTTATTTTATCGCCTTCCTTAATAAAAGCTGGCGCATTAACTTCAATGTCATTTTCACAGGTTATCGGTCTAAGTGACGAAGTTGCAGTCGCTTTTCTAATTTCAGGCGGTGCATAAGTTACAACAAGTTCCATTGTTTTAGGAAGCTCTAACCCAACCACTTGCTCATCATAAAATGTTACTTGATATTCAATTTCTTCTTTTAGAAATTTTTGCGCATCCCCAATTAATGTTTTATCTAACGTAATTTGATCAAATGTAACTGAATCCATAAATATATACCCACTAGAATCTGAGTATAGAAACTGCATGTTTTTAGTGTCTAATGATGCTTTTTCAACGCGTTCATTAGATAAAAATCGTTTTTCTAAATTACGTCCATTAGTAATATGCTTTAGTTTAGTTTGCATACACGCATTCCCTTTACCAGGAGTCCGATGCATTTTCCAGGTGACTCGATATAAGTCTCCCTCTACAATAAGCACCATACCTTCTCGAATTTGTGTTGCGTTTATTTGCACATTTATTCCTTTATAAGTTTACTATTCACATAGTATTATGGCTAATAATTGTATAGAAAGCAATATATTTAAAACGCTTTAAATTTAATTTCTCGCATAAATTCATCACAATAATTAAAAATAATTCGGATTCCCTTTTGAGGGTACAAATCCCCTAATCGATCAGGCCATTCAATAAAAGTAATGCCATCTGTTTGAGAAATATAACGTTCTATGTCAATAGAATATAATTCTGATTTTGAATTTAAACGATATAAATCTAAATGATAGACCCTTAACTTGCCATCATAAATATTTGCTAAATTAAATGTGGGTGATGACACGTTAAAAACACCTATTTCTTGACAAAAATAATGAACAAATGTGGTTTTACCACTTCCCATCTGCCCCTCTAAACATATAATAGTTCCTTTATTAATTTTTTTTTGAAGCGGTTTAATAATTTTTGATATTAATTCAGACTCTTTGACTTTCATACGACAACTTGTAATTCTTGATATAATTGATTAATTGAAATATTAAATTTAGAGTGATTAACATGAGGTGCAATTTCGACTAAAGGCGCTAAAACAAAATATCGAGAATGCATTCGTGGGTGAGGAATAATTAAGTTTTCAAATTCAATACAAAGATCATCAAAAAGCAAAATATCAATATCAATAGTCCGAGGTTGTCCTTCACCTTTAAGATCTCGTCCCAAATTTAATTCAATAGATTGCGTCACATTCAATAATTGCAAAGGGTTTAAATTAGTTTTAATCTGACAAACACCATTTAAATAGTCAGGTTGCGAATCTGGCGATACTGCTACAGTATTAATTAAAGAAGATTGTTGAATTACAATGATATCAGAGTTCGTAGAAAGTTGATCAATTGCATTATTAATGACCAGGTGACGATCACCTAAATTTGAACCTAAACCTAAATAAACATTATAACGACTCATGATAAATTGCTTCCCAAACCATTAAAGCTTGTTTCATCGACTTAACGTTATGAACCCGAATCATAGAGGCACCATTATGAATGGCATATAACGAAGATGCAATTGTCCCTTCTTCACGATTAGTGACATCTTCATTCGTAATATGTCCAATAAACGATTTTCGCGATGTTCCAATTAAAATCGGAAAATTTAACGGCTTAAACTGCTTTAATTTGTTGATTAACTGTAAATTATGCTCAACCGTTTTACCAAACCCAATCCCTGGATCAATCATAATATCTGTAACGCCTGCGGACTGAGACTGCTGAATTTGATGATCAAAAAAATGATAAACATCATCAATTAAATTAACGTAGGATGGATTATCTTGCATTACTTGTGGATTATATTGCATATGCATAATAATAACACCTACTTTTCCTTTCTGAATCACACGCAACATATTATGATCTGAAGTTAGCCCAGAAATATCATTAATCCAACGAACACCATAATCAATACCAAGTTCAGCAACTTCAGATTTATAAGTATCAAGTGATAGTGGACAGTCAAAATGCGCTTGATACTGTTGTAAAAAAGGTAATAACCGTTGTTTCTCTTCTTTTAAAGAAATAGGAACAGCTCCAGGGCGAGATGACTCCGCACCCACATCTAAACAATCAGCACCATCTTGAATGAGTGTTTCTGCATGATACAATGCATCATCAACAGATAAAAATTGACCGCCATCAGAAAATGAATCTGGTGTAAGA
>CAXFGY010000084.1:0-6029 GCA_964002605.1 uncultured Candidatus Marinamargulisbacteria bacterium | reverse complement strand
CTGATAATAATATAGTCAACACCTGCTTGGATCGCGTGATTAACTGCTTCTATCATTGAAAAATGGTTTAAAATCGCTTTCATAGATAAATCATCGGTGATAATAAGTCCTTTAAAACCAAGTTCGTTTCGTAAATAGTTAATCCATAACTTAGATAATGAGGCCGGATAATTTGGATCTTTAACAGGGTACAAAATATGAGCCATCATGATTGCTGGTGCATGATGCTTAATCGCATGATAAAAGGGCTTAATTGAAACTTCTTCTAAGTAGCGCATAGAATACGTGTTGGTGGGTAATTCATAGTGTGAGTCCAAAGCGGTATCACCATGACCTGGGAAATGTTTAATTACGGGGATAATATCAGCATCTTGGAGTCCTTTCATATAGGCAATTCCAAATTGAGACACCCGCTCCGGTTTAGATCCAAAACTACGTGTGCCAATTACTTTGTTTTGACTGGTTGTTAGGACATCTAATACAGGTGAAAAATTGATATCAATACCTAAGGATTTTAATTTTTTGCCATTGGTTAGCCCTAAGTGATGAGCATAATAAATACTATTATTTTGAGCAATTGATAAAGCAGGTGGTAAATTGATGTCAGGGAAATTAATGCGAATGACGTTTCCACCTTCTTGATCAATGCTAATAAGCAGTTTTGGTGAAAGCAATTTAATTTTTTTTATAAATTCTTGCGTTTTCTTAATGTCATCCCATTGACGTCCAATAAGAATGACTCCACCTAATCCCATAGTTAATTTTTGTTTCAAATCAGTGGTTATTTGGGGTTGAGTGATTCCAAGAATAATTTTAGAATAATCAATTTTAGCATTTTCTGCTGATAAATACCCTAAAAAAATTAATAGCAATAATATAACTTTAATTACCATAGAATGATTATACGTTATTTCGTTAATGTATAATATATACTTTTCAAACAGATACCTTTATTGCCATAATAGAAGTAATGAAAGTAACATTGGCTCAAATTAATCCGATTATTGGAAATTTAAACCATAACCTAACGCTTCATGAAAGTGCGTGTGAAAAAGCTGTAACCGGGTCATCTGTACTAATTGTTTTTCCAGAGTTAAGTATTTGTGGTTATCCACCCAAAGATTTATTAACATTTCCAGATTTTATTAATCGGTGTGATGCGGCCATAAAGCAATTATGTCATTCATCACAAGAGTGGCCAGAACTAACTATTATTGTCGGAGCGCCAGTAAAAGATAAAGAGGAGCAGTTACGTAATGCTGCAGTCACGATTCATCATGGCAAGATTATCGCCACTTATTTTAAACGTTGTTTACCCACATATGATGTTTTTGATGAACATCGCTATTTTAAACCTGGAAATGCATTTGGGACAATTGTTGTTGCGGATAAAACGATCGGGATTACTATTTGTGAGGATATTTGGCAGTTGTCACCATCTCAGCTTGTTGATCCTATTTGCGATATTATTATTAATATCGCGGCATCACCGTATGAGTTAGGAAAGTTAGATCGTCGTATTCAGTTATTATCAACTGCAGCGAAACAAACAAGTTGTCATGTACTTGGTATTAATCAAGTAGGGGCAAATGATGAGTTAATTTTTGATGGTGGAAGTATGTGGTTGAATAGACAAGGGTTATTAAAAGCAATTGGATTATGTTTTAAATCAGATATGATGCATCGCAATATTGATCAAGAGGTGATTACCATTACCCCAAAATTTAATCCAATTAATATGATTGAAAATGCACTTATTTTAGGAATTCGAGATTATGTGGCTAAATGTGGCTTTTCTCAAGTAGTGATTGGCTTATCTGGCGGGATTGATTCAGCTGTAACAGCAGTTTTAGCGGTAGAAGCATTGGGTGCAGAAAATGTACTTGGGGTGACCATGCCCTCTGTTTATTCATCACCAGGAAGTGTAGAAGATTCTAAGTCCTTAGCGGCTAATTTGAAAATACCATGTGAAGTAGTACCAATTTCACAAATCAATAGTAGTATTTTAAATGAAGTGGCATTTTTATTTAAAGAGTATCAGTCAGATGAAACTGAAGAAAATATCCAGGCACGTATTCGGGGACTATTATTAATGGCAATTTCAAATAAAACCAAGCGACTTGTTCTAACAACTGGCAATAAAAGTGAATTAGCAGTGGGTTATTGTACATTGTATGGGGATATGAATGGAGGTCTTGCAGTTCTTGCAGATGTAACTAAAACCCAAGTGTATCAATTGGCAAATTATATTAATGAACGAAAATATCGAATACCAAATGAAATCATCAATAAAGCCCCATCAGCAGAGCTACGACCGAATCAAACCGATCAAGATACGTTACCCCCGTATGATGTGATTGATCGCATCATTACAGCACATATCGAATTCAAACAGTCGGTTTCAGAGATTGTAACTGAGCAAAAGATAAAGAAAGAAATAGTAGAGTGGGTCATTAAGGCTATTTATCGCAATGAGTATAAACGCCAACAGTCAGCGCCATCTTTAAAAGTAACGTCTGCAGCATTTGGAAGTGGTCGTCGCTTTCCGATTGCAGCGCAAGGAATAAGTAAATAGTTAATTTTATTTTTACTGATTTACAACATTAAATTTTTTAGTACGTTCATAATAATCGAGTTGTTTTGTGGCGATATCGCTGTAAATAGTTAGGGGGTCAACAATTTTGGTATCCGCGTATTGCTGCTCAAAAATAAAGTAAAGTTCTTTAGTGGATACGGCGTCAGATAAGGCACGATGGGCGTTTTGATGGGTGATATGGTACTTTTTGGTCAGTTTACCTAATGATGCAGACGACTCTTTTGCTAACTTAGCCCATTTCATTGTGCAGACGATATCTTTGATATTTGGTTTGACTTTAATTCGCTGAGCATTAACGAGCAGCCAGGGAATATCAAATTCGGCATTATGAGCAACTAAACGGGAAGCGCCAATAAATTCAATTAATTGCGCAAAAACGGTATTAATAAGAGGGGCTTTGGCAACCATATCATTAGTAATTTTAGTAATATTGGTAATTTTTTCTGATATCGTTACAGGTGGTTTTACAAATGATTCAAATACATGTTCAAATCCCTCTTCATCAATTTTTAGTGCCCCAATTTCAATAATATGGTCTCGTGTAGAATCAAGTCCTGTTGTTTCGAAATCTAAAAAAACGATGGTTTCTTTGGTTGTGTTAAACAAATCGGTTTGTCCGGAACATTTAGGAAAGAAAAAACAGCGATGACCCATATTAGCAGCAGCACGATGAATCGTAGGGCCATTACAAATCCCACAGCGCGTCGATTGATCTACAAGAAGCCGGTTTTCTATTAAATATTTGATCCGTCTCCAATGAATTTTATTATTACACGTTGTACAGTGATTATAGGGTCCATAATCATCACTTTGTATTTCTTTTTCTAAAGATGAATCACAGAGCGGACATGCATAGGCTACTTTAAAATTACATTTTTTAGTATGACATATCACTGCATTTTCATTAAAGTAAAGAGTATTATTTGCGTGACACTCTGGACAGGTTTGCGTAAGCTTGAGTTCAGTCATTAAAAACGATTATGAGTTAATATCTTGAAATATACGACTTCCCATAGCATTCATTTGACCTTGATATTTCCCTTGATAAGGAATTTCAGAAACACGGTCCATTTTACAAAATACCAATTGACAGACACGACGGCCAGATTCTAAGCGAATCGGCAAAGAGTTCGCATTATAAAGCTCTAATGTGATTTGCCCTTCAAAACCAGAATCTACCCAACCGGCATTTTGAATAAATAAGCCCATACGACCCACTGAACTTCGTCCTTCAACAAAGGCAGTAATCCCATTTGGTAGTTTAATATATTCCATTGTTGTTGCGAGTAAAAAAGAGTGAGGAGGGATAATCATATGGTCTGACTTAATATCTCGATAGCGTATTTCGTCATTGAAAGTAATCACTCCGCTTTCATGTTGTCGATCATCCACAACTAAGTAATGAGATCCGATTCGACAATCGATGGATGCAGGTTGAATAGAAGATTCGGTAATTGGGTCAACGGTTAATTCACCTGAGTTTAGCATTTTTTTTAAAGTGTAATCTGATAGAATCATAATCACATTATACTAGAGTTTAAACAGTGAGTGAATAAGTAAGTAACAGTATAAAATTTGATATTTAAAAATTAAATCAAAAGTACACTAACTAATTTTTTTAACTTGTAATGATTCAAATATATTCTAAGCGACTATTTTTAAATAAAACACAAAATATCAATGCATTTAATTGCAACATTTTTTTAAAAAAATCGATAACCATTATATCGGGACAAATATTATAAAATGAAAAGGATATTTTTATGAATAGAGACTTAGGTTCCCCACCACCAACATCAGCAGTAGCAAAAAAATTACCCCCTTCAAGAGGCGTAAAAAAGGCAGCGGGTGATCTAGGATTTAAATCTGACTCAAGAGTAAAGGGCAAGGAAAAGGCAGCAGCAGAACACGCAGCAGAAAAAGCAAGTGTAGTAGAAGAACCAGCAGCAGCAAAATCACCACTAACATCACCAACAAGCACATCACCATCATCAGTACAAGGAGAACAAGCCCAAATAGATAAATTATCAAATATTTTTTCAGACTTTTTCCATAAAGATCTTAAAGATTTTCAAGACAAACCAAATATGTTGCCTGGAATAAAAAGAAAAATTCAATTTGTTATAAACGACTTAATAAAATTTGATAAACTTCTAGGTAGCGGTGAAAAAGTTGAGTATATGAACCGGTTACATTCCAGCGAGTTTAATTCTGATCCAGTTGTTAAACGACTTCGTCAAGATTTTACTCAAGAGATTAGTCAAGATAATGACAAGTTCCCAAGTAGAGAAATCAATAGAGCTATTTGTGCATTAATTAAACACAAGAATGTTGTTGAAATTAGTGATGTGATTTATTCACTATCTAAAGAAAGGTGGTCAAATGGATTTGGGTTTGAAGGACTACTTTATGAGTCGACGCTGGAGGGTGGTTATAATGATTTAAATCGTTTATTTGCAAATAGGAAAAAAGATCGGCAAATTGTAATATTAACAGCAGAAGAATGTTTAAATAATTATGAGCAAGACAAAAAAAGAAAGGATGTTCGAAAAAATTTAAATCCAAAAATTGTTATAAGAGAACAAGACAATGTGGACTTTTGTTTATACAAAGATGACCTCTCTAAAAAATATTATGTTGAAGCAAAAACTTTTTTGTCAGATCAAAGAGATATAACAGATAAAGTCGCTCAAATAGGTAATCAAGTAAGAAGCCAAGATCAAAAAATAAATGGATATTCAAAAAACAAGAGTAGTCAAAATAAATTTAAAACAAATATAGTAATGGTTGTTTGCAATGATACTGTGAGAAAATTATTTGAAAAAGAATTTAAAAATTATTTTCATGAGGAAACAGTTGTTTTTGGTGAGAATTGCAGCATACCTGAAGTTCAAGTGCCTGAACAACCGAATGTATTAATGTCACTAATAGAAGACCTTTTACAAAAAAGTGAAGTCATACAAAGTCTATTGAATGACATATCATTTGCACCATCGTATCAATCGTTATTAAATAAAATAGAGAAATATAGAGAAAAATTAGAGGAATATAGAGAAAGGTGTAAGGAGTTAGAAACAAAAGAACAAGAAAAACTGCACCATATAAGAGGTGAATTAAACGAATTACATCAAAGAGTAAATGATGAAAAAAGAACTATTTCTCAAGTAAATGAGCAATTGACACAAATTATAAATAATATATCTGAATTAGATGTGAAAAATATACCATACATAAATATAAATAAGATAAACTCAATAAATGAAATAGCAGCAGTCGTTAAATCACTCCTAGACAATCAAATAACAAAAAAGGATTTAAAGCTAATAGAACCATTAAAATTAGAAGAATTAAAAAATAAATTAATCCAGAAACAAAAAGAACAATTAGAAAATTTAAGTATAAATCTACAAGAAAGGATCGATAACTTACCTGG
>CAXFGY010000083.1:0-6036 GCA_964002605.1 uncultured Candidatus Marinamargulisbacteria bacterium | reverse complement strand
TTAATACTGTCGTCATTTTTTTTAATATCATATTTGATTTACCATCATTTTCATGGTGATACGCCTTTCCTTGCGATTGGTTTTATTCGCTATACCTACTTTTTTATTTTAATTTCTCATATCATATTAACATTTTTTGCATTACCTTTAATTTTACTATCTGTGGCATATGCACTACTTAATGAATTCAATAGTCATAAAAAAATAGCAAAGTGGACATTTCCAATTTGGTTATATGTATCTGTTACCGGTGTTTTAATTTATATCATGCAAGTTTTATTTAATTAATTTAATGACTTTATTCATTTGCAACACTATATACAAACAATTAATTCTTCCCTAAATTTTCCCTTATTAAATTTATTTAATTTTTCAGATATTTCACTTGTTGACTCTGTCGCGAAACGCCTAATCCTCACAATTTTTGCCTTTGTTATATAGCTATGGTATTTGATGTTTTGTTAATAATTGATAACATAATTTATTAATTTCAATCTTACCTGACCATACCGGACTTTCTTGTTGATTATTAAAAAAACAAACGTCTCTTTTTAATTGGCCAAACGCCTTTGGTGTGCTTGCAAGAATTCCATCTAAATTTTTTATCTTCAATTTTTCTAAGGCAACTTTTTTAAGCTGAGACTGATCTGCTAAACAAAAGCCAATTACTTTCTGACTCGCTGTTTTGCATTGGGCAATTTGCTGTAAAATATCTTTTGTTGAATTTAAACTTAATGTTAACTTATTTTGACGTCTAATTTTTGTATGAGACGGATCGATTGTAAAATCTGAAACCGCTGCTGCCATATAGAGGTAATGATTTTTTTTAAAATAGGTTTTAACCTTCGTTGCCATTTCAGCCGCTGTATTAACGTTTATTACGGATACATTGGGTACATTAAACTCAAATGATTGTGTTGTAATCAATGTCACCGATGCCCCCATTAATGCAGCTTGAATACTCAATATATGCCCTAATTTTCCAGTAGATCGATTTGTCAAAATCCTAACAGGATCAATTATTTCACTCGTTCCACCAGCTGTTATAAGAATTGACTTTCCTTGTAATGATTGTGAATCGTATTGGCTTAAATGCAGCGCAACATCTATTTCCGCTAAATCAGCCAAACGCCCATCGCCTTCATCTCCAGAAGCTAATGCGCCATATGTCGGGCCAACAATAAATACCCCATTTTTTTTTAATTGGCTAATATTTTCTTGTATTGATTGATTGTTCCACATTTCTGAATGCATTGCTGGTGCGATAATCTTTTGTTTTTGAAAAGAAAGAAAACATGCTGTTAATAGTGAATCTGAAATGCCGTGACAATATTTAGTCAATGTATTAGCAGAGCACGGTACAGTAATCATTAAATCCGCCTCTCGGGTCAACTTTAAATGGGGAGAGTCAAATTCCATAAAATTCGTATCTGTCCATGCTTTTTCTTCAGCAACAACTTCAATCGTCAATGGAGTGACAAATTGAGTAGCGGCTTGACTTAATACAGGGATCACGCGATGTCCCTGCTTTTTTAAAAACCTTATAATATAAGGAACCTTATAAGCAGAAATGCTTGCTGATATTCCGAGCAATATTGTTGCCATTAAATTATTTAGCTAGAGACTTTTTTGATTTACCTTTATCTTTAATCGATTTTTTTTCTTCTTTTTCTTCACTTTTTTCAATCTCTCGATTCAATGATTCATCCATTTCCTTTAGATAATCACCTTCTTTTTTTTGCTCATCTTGAATATAAATGGAATATTTTTCTTGCTCTAGCTCTTTAAGTGCAATATCAACAAACCCGAGCGGCATATCAGGATCATAGTCAATCATTGGTAACGCCCCTTCTTTAAGCTGCCGTGCACGCTTCGCAACAGCCATTGTTACTAAAAAACGGTTATTATTTTCTTTGTAAATTTTTTCTAAGTTACTACTGGGAAAATTTTGATTTTTGTCACTCATGTTTAGTCTCCTTAATTAGTTAATCGGCAAACACACCTTAAACTAAGAAAAATAGTTTACCGCTTTTAAATTTATTTAGCAAGCGTTACGCTCAGTTAATATCCCATTGACGTCTTTTACTGCTTCATTTAAACAATCGTTGATAACAATAAATTGATAATACTCTTTTTCATTTAGTTCTTCTTTAGCCCGTTCTAATCGTGTTTTTATCATATCTTCACTTTCAGTTTTGCGAATATATAAGCGTTCCTTAATTGTATTTAGCGTAGGCGGAATAATAAATATCGAAATATAATCCTGCTGATGAAAGTGACAATAATTCATTATTTTTTTTGCACCTTGTACATCGACTTCTAAAATAACATTTTTATTCAAATTTAATTGTTTTTCTGTTACTTCTTGTAGTGTCCCATAGCGATGCTGATGCACATGACACCATTCTAAAAATGCATTTTCATTAATTTTTTGATCAAATTCACTATCTGTTAAAAAATAATACTCTTTTTGATGCGTCTCTGTATCTCTTTTAGGTCGTGTTGTTGCAGATACAGACACATGCATTGTTGTGTTATGCTTCGTAATTTCTTTAATAATACTCCCTTTCCCTACTCCAGATGGCCCAGAAATAATAATGATTTTACCTTTATTTTTCTCTTGATGATTGATTTTTGTCTTTGATACCATTTCTATAATAATACAAAACTGTCTTTTAACTGGCTAGCAACGTTTATTTGATTAATACAAATTCAATCGGATAAATGATTTTGACGTTAATTGCAATTCCATTTTGCTTAATCGGTTCAAACTTTAATTTTTTTACTGCACGTAATGCATTGCGTTCAAACCCATGGCCTTTTTTGGATACATAAATGACGCGTGCCTCTGCCACGTTTCCTTGAGTATCAATAATAACTTCGACTAATACCTTACATTCTACTCCCGCCTTTCGAGCAAGTTCGGGGTATTTAGGGGTTACTTTTTGCCTTACCACTGCCACTTGATCAATTTCTGTAATATCAACCACTTCTTCTGTTTGATCTGGCACTTTATCAACTACTTTTTTTGATCGTTTTTTTTCTAGTTTTTTTTCTTTTTTTTTGACTGGTTTTTTCTTTTTTTTAGGGGCTTTAAGTTTCTTTTTTTTTTTAATTTGTTTTTTTATTTTTGGCTTAAACACTTTGTAAAACTGTGTCGGTTTATTTTTAATTTCTTGTATTTGTATTCGCTTTACATGTAATTCTGCTAACCCACTAAATATTACCGTTGTTATCACCAACGCTAATACAAACGCGATGTAATTATATTTCATTTTTTTATTTCTTCAGCAATAGATATGGCCTCAATCCCTAGCTGCTTACAAATATCCATCGCTGTAATTGTGAATTTTATAGGCGACTCTTTATCTGCAATAATTAAAACACTTAATTTAGGATTCTCTTGATATTTTAAATCTAACTTTTGTTTCAGTTCTATTTGAGAATAGCGTTTTTTATTAATATAAAAATCACCTTTTTGCGTCACTCCTATTAACACATTATTGGGCGGTAAGCGATCTGAAACAGTTGCTTCAGGTCGGTTAATCGTAACGCCAGGTAGTTTACTAAATGTTGTGGATACAACAAAAAAAATTAACAAAATGAAAATCATATCCAATAAAGGCGCGATACTTAACTTCGCTTTTTTAGGTATTTTTTTAGATTTGAACATCGTTACTCTCTCGAGTTTGACCACTAAATGGATGGTGCTGATAAAAATGCTGACTCAGCACTTCACCTGCATTTTTAAGTTCTGATGCAATCTTATCAATTTGATTTGTCAATGCAGTGTAACAAAACATTGTGGGAATCGCTAAAACAAGTCCAACTTGTGTTGTTAATAATGCCTCTGATATCCCTCCAGCAAGGGCTTGCGCATCACCTGTTCCATAAGCAGTAATCGCTTGAAATACGTGAATCATCCCTGAAACAGTTCCTAAAAGACCTAACATTGGCATAATTTCTCCTAAAATTAATATCATAGACATCCCTTGCTCTAATTTAACGATCTCTTTTTCATAACTACTTTCTAGCTTTTCTTTAAAAAACCGTTCATTGTCATTTACTTTTAACTGGTCTACGCCTACCTTTAATATGCGTTCTATTGGTGTTTTATCTTGTAAATAAGTATCAATACTGCCTCGCTCATCTGTTTGTAATGTCTGATCAGTCGTTTGAATAAAATTAAATTTTTTATTTCTGTGATTAATTTGAATCAGTTCAATTACTTTTATAACAATCAAATAAAACGCCCAAACACCTACTACAAATAATGGCCACATTACAATGCCACCTTGTTCGATTAAATTAAAAATCTTCATTTCTTCTTCTCCTTTATTCTAAATTAGAATTTACACTCAACTCCAAATACTGGGAATAACGGGAAGTCAGTACTAAACTTTGCACTCCCTTTATCTGGATTATTTTTATCTATTTCATACCCATACCCCACTTGATTTTCTTTATTTAATATATTGTAAAGTCCTAATCTAAAATTATATTTTATAGTTGTCCCAAAAAATAACCTATCTTTTGTTTTTATCCATAGATCCATACGAAGATAGTAAGAAAATCGTTTGGAATATAGGTCTCCATAATCTAACTTAACTGAACCACTATCAGTAATTTCATGTCCATTTATAGGCGTATACGGTTTACCACTGTTGTATTGCAAATTAAAAATAATATTAAATTTCTTTGTATTTATATCAGAGTATAAATTAACCATATGTAATACATCATACTCTGGCGTAAACCACCCCTCTTGATTATTTCGTCGTGTTTTGGACTGAGTATACGTTAGCCAGCCTTCAATTTTACCTGAAAACTTTTGTATCATTAACTCTATCCCGCCAGCTTTTCCTTGACCGACGTTCTTGTACTCCTCACGAGGGTAGTTAGCAGTATTAATTGATAATTGATTATATTCTTTATAAAACACTTCCGTTTTAACTAAAATGGATTCTGATAAAAAGTGAGAAACCCCTGTACCATAATGACTTGATTCTTCCATATCAAGATCAGGTAATGACGACTCTAGATAAATCGTATCCGTGTTATTATTAAAATTATATTGTGTATCAATTGTATTTGATTGATCTGTCCTGACTTGCGTATATTGACCATAATACAGCCTGAACTTTGTTGCTTCACTAAATGAATAAAAATACGTTAAACGAGGTTGGATTTTATGTCTTAATTTATAATCATCTAATTGCGAGCTATCTAATCTAAGTCCGCCTTTAAGCGTGTGCTGCTCCGTTATTTTCCATGTGTCTTGAAGATATAGTTCGGCTTGCTTAAGATCACCCTTATTTTGGATTATAAAGTTGATTGTTGGGATTTCAACATCTTTACTTATTTTTTGCCATTCTTGACCTGCGCTCTCAGGGGTCAATGTATATTCTCCTTCGCGACTAATCCGTCGATAATTAAATCCTGCACCAATATGGATCATATGATCAGGATGAACTTCCCAACTTAAATCATCCTTAAACTTAATTGACGGATTTTTCCATGTCCACGTTAATGGCAAGTTATTTGGATTTGTTGAGTAATAATCAAAATAGCCTTGTAAATTTTCTAATGTCAAATTTATATTATTAAATACTTTTTTTGAGACTAATGTTTTAAAGTTACTATTAATAAGAACACGCTTACTATCATATAATACGGTTGAAATTCCTTCTTCATCTTCTGCATCCCATGCCAAGTCAGCCCCTTCTTGAAAAAACGATACACTTAAATCTAATGTATTGTTGTCTCCGACTTTCATCGAAAATTTATTTTGCAACGATTGAAAATAAGGAACTTGCTCTGAACCAGGGCCTGATATAAAAAAAGGTAATAATAAATCATAATAGGTTTTACGAAATGCGACTAAATAACCAAATTCCTTACTAGGCGATTGTTTAATGTGTAAAAAATTCATTTCTGTTAGATTCACGTCAAGTGAACTTTGATCAGGAGATGTCAATGCACTTTTTAGGGTTAAATCAATCACCCCTGATAATGCATTCCCATAACGTACATCCA
>CAXFGY010000082.1:0-6135 GCA_964002605.1 uncultured Candidatus Marinamargulisbacteria bacterium | reverse complement strand
TTACTCTGTCACTATTCGAGCAACAAATTCAACTGGATCTGATCAACAAACGTATCCTATTGATATTATTTCTACTGGTATGGGGGGCGGATTCCCTGGTATGGGAGGCGGATTCCCTAGTTTTCCATAAACGAATAAATTTGCTATCCCCTTAACTCATCATATCCTATTGATCTACGACTAGACCCTCTAACTCTGTTAAGAGGGTCTCAATGTAGTCTATACTTTGTTGCCAAAAATGAGGATCAGCAATATCAACGTCTATTAACTGAGTAATTTTCAGCGGAGACATACAGCTTCCTGCTGATAATACCTGTTTAATTTTAGGAATCATCTCTGCGCCCACACGCTTATATTGTTGGTATAAGGCCATGACTAGTAAATTGCCAAAATTATACGCATACACATAAAACGGATATTCATAAATATGAGGTATAGTTGCCCACTCCCAACGATATTCTGCTGGAATGGCCACACTATCGCCAAACATTTGCTTTAAGCCTGCTTCATATGTATCACAAAGCGCTGTTGCTGACATAATGGATTTTGAAATTTTGTCGTGAGTTGCGATTTCAAACTGTGAAAACATATTTTGACGATGACTGGTTGCAAAAATATCTTCAATTTTATCTGTTAATAATGCAATTAATGACTTTTTGTCCGTTTCCTCTGACTTTAACTTATCTGTAATTAACATTTCTGAAAATACAGAAGCCGTTTCCGCTAATGGTAAAATCGGATGATAATTACTTAATACTTGTTTGGCTGCATATAAATCATGAATCGCATGGCCCAACTCATGTGCCATTGTTGATACATCACGTTGCTTCCCTAAGAAATTTAACAATACATAGGGTTTTACATCGGGTGTTGATCCAGAACAAAATGCCCCACCCCGCTTTTTAGCTGAAACTGGTGCGTCAATACGCTGTTCATCAAACATCATTTTCGCCTTATCACCAAAATCAGTATCAAATGCATAAAAGCCATCTAAGACAATTTGTTTGGCCTCATCAAAACTGTAAACTCTTGCTGATTCAGGTAATGGGGCATAAATATCTGCTAATGTCATATCTGGCATATTTTGCAGTTTCTTTTTCAGTTTATAATACCGATGAACCAAAGGATACGATGATGTCGTGACATCATGTAGTGTTTGGACCACATTGTCAGGTAAGTCATTACCGATATTACGTCGACTAATCGCTGAGGAATAACCACGCAACTGTTTTTCAATGTTATAGTCCTTAATCACATTATTGTATATGTGCGTAAAAGTAAGCTGATGCGTTTCATAACGGCTTAAAAATAAAGCCATGGCCTGACGGCGAACTGTCGCATCTGGATGTTGTCTTAAATCACGTAGTTGACTGCCATTCATGATTTGTTTTTTACCATCTAATTCAAATTCAAACTCAAAGTCACTGGTTAACTCTTCATAATATTGGGTCCAACCATCCGTTCCGGTTAAATCTTTTTTATTGATCACTTGCTCTTCTTTTTCAGTTAAATTAAATGATGCTGTTTCAATGGTACGCTTAATATCATAAGTATAGGGCTCTAAATTAGGATCTTCTAATAATGACTGTGCTTTTTGCTGAGAAAATTGACTAATCTCTAATTCAAAAAATAAAACAATATTTGAAATATCGGTTTGAACCTCATCTACTTTAGCCATTAAGGCTTTGACGGCTTCATTACTCGTATCTGTGGCAAATGTTAGTGAAATAAATTGACTTATTTTATATAACGGCGTAAGTAATGATTCTAATGTTTGGTAGGCATTTTTGAGTGCTAAAGCATCTAAGCTATTTAATTGCCCTTTATATGTTTGGCTAAATGTCGTTGCTAACTTTTGAGCGGTTTGCAAGTCCTGTTCTATTTTAGGATCTGAGATTGATTCATAAAGGTCACTCAGCTGCCATTGTGGCAATGTGGTATCTGTTTTTTCACTCACTGTCTGAACCATAAAAATAGCTTATCATGAAATTATAGACATTAAAACTAACTCTATATAAAACTAGATTTAAAATAAAACTGTACACCTACACTAACTATTAAGCTATCTTATATGAGACCGTTTCTGTTCCTTTATTAAGTTACAATGCGCTTTCTTTTTCGCATCATAATCAAAATGTTACATTTAATGATTCATATACCTTTTGAATCAAGTTGCTCGATATGTTTTTTTAACCAAACAATACCTGTTGTTTTCTTTAAATGAAGTCGACTACCTATAAGCTCTTCATTATACAAATCACCTTGATAACTTTGATATTCTTGACAATAATTTTTTATTATTTCAATTTCATCAAATGTGAAAAACCTTCTTTCTGATGCATCGTTTGATATTAACTGTAAAACTTGAGCTTTTAAAAAGTTATATTCATTTATTTTTACACCTTCTAAAAGTATATTTAATAAAAAAAAGATATAAAAAGCGGTAATAGAATTTTACAGAAAAACTACAAATAGATGATTATAGTAAAAAAAGACACATAGGATCATGAATTAAAAAATTAGCTCTACAAAAATATTCTATGCATTTAATGATATTGATGATGATTTCAATTTAATTAATTTTTCACTTAGAAGGCCTATGAATCGATATAAAATTAATTAATGAGTTTTTTTATCTAAAGAGTAGGATGCATAAGAGCTTTGCGCAGCTTGAGAAGAATACAACTAGAAGTAGCAAAGCCAGCAACTATAGCTAATGAATAAATTAAAAAAATAGTACAAATCGCATAAGAAGCATTGTTTACTAAAAAAAATAGAATTTAGATGTGACTTATTAGATTTAAAGTTAAGGGGGATTTAGCTAATTAATCGAAGCCCTGGATGTCATAAGACCTATCGACAAATTATACCAATTCTCCGTAAAAGAATTATCCAAAGTGTAGGCGAATCTAAGCCTTAATCTACTCATCAGAATCAGATAAACCAGATAAATCAGATAAATCAGATAAATCAGCATAATAAAAAGTATTATTATTATAAATTTCTAAATTTTTCTCAATTAAAATTTCATGCTGCTTATCAAATTCTTCATCTTTATTTATTATGGAAATCAAATTTCTGAGTTTATTTGATAAATTATAATAATAACTTAGAGTAACAACATCGAGTTTATTTTCATTTAAATAAAAATTAAGTTTTTTTTTTGGCATAATATAATTATAATTTTTTACTAAATCTGAAATTAATTTTTCATCATTTTTATCTTCGATATAATTATGTATTATTTTTTTTATATCATCTATATTAACTGCTCCGATCTGACTTACTTTTATATTATTCAAGGAATTAACTATATCTGCTAAATCTAAATCTATTTTTGTATTTATAATTTTAGTAACAATTTCCATAGGAATAATACCACCCAATGATTGAGCACCAACAACTCCATACCCTATTTCACCAGGTTCCTGAAAAGGACTGTCAGGCTCAATCGTACTTTGTTCAGAAGGGGGGGCAGTTACCTTATGATTGTTTTGTTCTTCACTCCTTGGTTTATTACGCCCAGCTTCTGTTTGTATCAATATAGGATAAACTTGAATATTTTCTCCCTTTGGACCACATGCCCTTCCTTTTAAATTGACTAGCATTACATATGCTCTCTTAGCTGCTCTACATATTTTTTCAGGTATTCCGCATCCAATTTTTTGAGCATTATTAACCTCTGAATTAATTTTTTTACCCGACCTCTCTATCGGGATTACACTTTGATTAAGTTCCATCACAAAATCTTTTCCTTGACTTACACCTGTTAACTCCAATAAATTATATGAAAAAAATATATTTTATTATTATAATAAATATAAATCAATATAATATTTTAATATAATTACTCAACAGAACCTGCTTTTACTTTAAAGCGATTTCTTTAAGGCAGCACCTTGACTTACTTTTTGTATATTTATTTAGTAGTTAGCATTCTTTTTTCATAAACATTACCTAGAACCAATATGCTTTTAAGTGGCTCTAGCGTAAAGCTTGTTTTATTTTATTCGGGAGGTACGCTGATATAAATTAAAAATTTATAACCCAACTCCTCAAAAGATGCTGATATCCGGATCATTTCTTCTGGAATAAGCGCAATATGGCAAATATCTTTTAGCTCTACTGATACAGACTTGCTCTTTTCATTTTTTTTAACTCCATGTATTACTGTTACACCCTTATTTTTATCAGGCAATACATCATCGATTTTATATAAAGGTTCATTTATTGCAATAAATTCACTAATTTTTTTTGCTATTTCTTTTTTTGAAAAAATACTTTCTAAGTGGGACATTTCCTCGTCTTTTTTATTGACAAAACCATTATTTAAAATGCCTTGATGAATTGATGACTTGTTAGCGTTACTTATAACTGTGCCACGAGGTATCTCTTGGCTAAAATCAGACCATAATTGTTTCGATAATTGTCTTAATATACTACTTATTGCTTCGTAGCATGCATCTGTTTTTTTATTAAAACATTTGTTATTCACATAATAAATCCTGTAATTTTCATTTTTAATTGAGCTATATATGTTGGTATTTTTTGCATCTAAAAAGTTATGGGCAAAAATAATACTTTGCTCATTCTCTACTCTTTCAATTTTCCCTATATCTTTACACAACTTTTCAATTAAAATCATCTGCTTATTCGATATACTTAACCTTTTCAAGGCATATCTATTTACAGAATTCTTGCCAATCTGGATAACTTCCACATGAGACTTGCATCTATAAAATAACTTAGGCAATGAAGTAGACATGTTTACAGACCTCCGAATTGTGCTTTTTTAGCCACTAGATAAAAACTTTATTTTATATAAAAAAAATATATTTTTTTAATATAATAAATATAAATTAATATGTCAATTAAATATAATTTTTTTTATTTTATTTTTTAATATACAAAACTAAATATCATTTAATACAATAGGAGTCATAAATTTATACTTTGTTTCAAAATCCCTAATCTTCACAATTTTCACCTTCGTTATGTAGCGCTGCTACACTTCCTCAGGCGATAAATTGCAAATCTTATACTTTTGTCGACATCGCATTCAATCGATTTTTTCTGTTTTGCGACAGTCCCAAATTGCAACGTTTATTTTTTTGGCGACATCGCAATAGATTAAATTTTTTATTCTAAAAAATAGGGTTCTAAATCACTTAAATTATTTAAATACAACCGTTTGGGATTTACCACGAATGATTCGGTTCTGAGCGTAAAGCCGACAAGTATCAGCTAATACTTTTTTTTCAATCCAATGGCCACTTTGTTTAATATCAGCCACTGAATGCCGATGATTAATCTGCACTGTGTCTTGCTCAATAATTGGACCTTCATCTAATTGAGCGGTTACAAAATGTGACGTGGCACCAATCAATTTGACGCCATAATTGTACGCCTGCTGATACGGATTTCCTCCTTTAAATGACGGTAATAGCGAATGATGAACATTGATAATATCACCATGATACGTTTCAATAAATTTACTTGATAAAATTTGCATATAACGTGCTAATACTAAAAAATCAGATTGGTCTTTGATAATTTCTAAGATTTGATCTTCTCCCTTATCATCACTGGATATATCAATATGATAATATGGAATGTTGTAATATTGACAGACCGCTTCATGGGTTGGGTGATTACTAATAATAACCCACATGAAGGAACTAATTGTACAAAATCAGCTTTTAATTTACCAGACAACCAAGAGTCAGAATTATCGGTTGATGTAAATGTATTGGCTGCAGGAGATATTTCATTTTACAAAAAAGTATCTTCCGAACAAGGATATGATTTTTTGAAGTTTAAAATAAATGGTCAAAAAGTAGGAGAGTGGTCTGGTATAGATGCATCCTGGACACTTGCTACTTTTCCAGTAAGTGCAGGACAAACAGTATTTAAATGGGAATATGATAAAGATGGTGGTTGGTCTGAAGGACAAGATTGTGCTTTTATAGATTATATTGTATTTCCAGCAATTAATTTAGGTTCTGTTTCTTTGGAAAATAATATTGCAGAGATTAATGCAGGGGAAGTAATCGCTTGGAATCCTTAGCTATCTCTTATTTTGATTATCTTGTAATTGGAATAATTATTCTTTCAGGCTTTATAGCTTTTTTTCGA
>CAXFGY010000081.1:0-6277 GCA_964002605.1 uncultured Candidatus Marinamargulisbacteria bacterium | reverse complement strand
AAAGTTTTAAAAAATAATATTTCACAAAAAATATTTAAATTATTTTATCAAGTAATAGAACTATACCAAAAAAACCAAATTGATTATACTACAATAAAATATTACAATAAATTTAAAATTAAAATTAAAAGTTAAATTCAAATTAACCCAAATAACAGTAATATATATTATACAATAGTCTTAAAAAAATGCAACAATTTAAAATGACATTTCAGCTAAAAAATAAATGAAATATTTCAAGCTAAATGCCCCATTCAACCCATCAGGAGATCAGATACAAGCGATAAAAAAAATAACCTCACAAATTAAATCAAATGTCAAAAACACAACATTAATGGGGGTCACCGGATCAGGTAAAACATTTACGATCGCTAATGTAATTGCAAATTTAAATAGACCCACATTAGTTTTAGCTCATAACAAAACTCTTGCAGCTCAACTTTGCGCTGAACTTACAGAGTTTTTCCCAGAAAATGCAGTTGAATATTTTATTTCTTACTACGATTATTATCAACCTGAAGCGTATATTCCTAGCCGAGATGCATATATTGAAAAAGAAGCCGATATTAATACAGAAATTGAACGTTTACGTCATCGAGCTACTCGATCATTATTTATTCGAAATGATGTAATTATTGTCTCGTCTGTATCTTGTATTTATGGACTTGGAATGCCGGAGGATTATTTTAATAGTATAATTAAATTAATCTGTAATAAAGACTATAACCGGATCGAACTACTCACACAATTAGACACCGTTCAATATGAAAGAAATGATTATGAGCTTACTCAAGGAAAATATCGGGTTAAAGGAGATACAATTGAAATTTTTCCAGCATGGGAAGAAGAAATCCTTCGATTAGAATTTTTTGGAGACACTCTAGAAAAGTTATCATTTATCCACCCCCTTAATCAAACGATCGGCAAAACATTTACGACTTTTGATCTATTTCCAGCAACCCATTACGTCGTAAATAATTCAAAAGATAACGCTTTAATCAAAATTAAAAAAGAACTCACAGAACAATTAACCAAACTTGAAAACCAAAAAAAGACAATCGAAGCCGCACGATTAAAAGCACGAACAAACTATGATCTTGATATGATCACTGAAGTAGGTTACTGCAAAGGCATTGAAAACTACTCTCGCCATTTATCTGGTCGATCTCAAGAAGAACCCCCTGGTGTTTTACTTGATTTTTTCCCAGATGACTTTATTACGATTGTTGATGAATCCCATGTAACACTTCCTCAAATTAGAGGGATGTATAATGGCGATCAAAGTCGCAAACAATCATTAGTAGATTATGGCTTTAGACTTCCCTCAGCCAAAGATAATCGCCCCCTAACATTTAATGAATTTATTAATCGCACAGGTCCACTCATTTATGTATCAGCCACTCCTGGCCCATTTGAAATGGAACATTGTAATTCAAAACTAAATAATCCTGTAATTGAACAAATCATTCGTCCCACTGGACTACTTGACCCTCAAGTCATTATCAAACCCACTAAAGGACAACTCGATAGTTTAAAAGACGAAATCAACCAACGTATCAACAAAAATGAACGTATTCTGATTACAACCTTAACCAAAAAATTATCCGAAGACTTAACTGATTTTTTTGAGAAAAATAAAATTAAAAGTGTCTACTTACACTCAGATATTAAAGCATTAGACCGCGTCGATATTTTACATCATTTACGGTCCGGCAAATATGACGTTTTAATTGGCGTCAACCTGCTTCGTGAAGGTCTTGATCTTCCAGAAGTTTCACTCGTCGCAATCTTAGATGCCGACAAAGAAGGGTTTTTACGAAATGAACGCAGTTTAATCCAAACCATGGGACGTGCAGCACGAAATAGTAACGGAACAGTTATTTTATATGCTGATAAAGTTACCGAATCTATGAAAAGTGCAATTAATGAAACCCAACGTCGTCGCCAAATTCAAGTCGAACACAACCTAAAAAATAATATTACCCCCAAAACAATTAGTAAAGAAATCCATGACATCCGAAAAGACCACCGTCAACAAGCCCAAAAAACATTAAAAACCATTACCAAAAATACCAACCCATCCCAACTCCCTCAATTACTAAAAAAACTTGAATCCGATATGAAAAATGCCGCCCAAAACCTAGAATTTGAACTGGCTGCCGTTCTGCGCGACCAAATTGAAGAATTAAAAAATAGCCCCCTTGCCAAAAACTAAAATAATTCGATATCGTATCCCCATATGAAACATTATACTCTTAAATCATCTCATCAAACATTACCCGATACATTTGGCAATACCCTAAATCATGCCCAGCAACAAGCCGTATTTTTTAATGATGGACCATTACTTTTAATTGCCGGTGCTGGATCCGGTAAAACCAAAACCATTGTCCATCGCGTCGCACGTCTCATTAATGATGGAACACCACCAAATCAAATATTACTCCTTACATTTACTCGAAAAAGTGCCAATGAAATGCTCACGAGAGCCTCACAGTTACTCGATGACCGCTGTCATCATGTTGCGGGTGGTACCTTTCATTCATTTGCCAATACCACATTACGTTATTATGCAAGTGCGATCGGCTATCCCAGTAATTTTACCATCATGGACCGAAGCGACGCCGAAGACTTAATTCAATTATTACGCAAAGAAAATAATTTAGGCCGCACTGATAAACGATTTCCAAAAAAAGGAACCCTCACAACAATAATCAGCAAAGCCATCAATACACAACACCCGATTGACCAAATTATTGCCCAAGATTATCCTCAATTCATTGATTTTATCGCTGAAATCAAACAATTATCCAAAAACTATCACACCAAAAAATATCAAATGAAACTGATGGATTATGACGACTTATTAACCAAATTAATCGAATTATTACATACCCACACCACCATTCAATCTGAATTACAACACCATTATCGCTACATCATGGTTGACGAATATCAAGATACCAATACCATTCAAGATGAAATCATCACAAGCATCACCAATGCCAACCAAAACATTATGGTGGTAGGTGATGATTGTCAAAGTATATATTCATTTCGTGGTGCGAATTATCGTAATATTATGGATTTTCCCCAAAAATATCCCAGTGCTGAGATTATTACACTAACCGAAAACTATCGCAGCACCCAACCCATTCTTGATCTAACCAATGAAATGATTTTACATGCCCATGAAAAATTTAGTAAAACACTCACCTCATCTCAACAAAGCAAGCAAAAACCCATTTACATCGAAACACCCAATGATAACACCCAATCCCGATTTATTTGCCAAAAAATACTTGAAATTCGTGAAGAAACCAATACCTCCCTCAACGATATTGCCATCCTAATGCGCTCTGGCTGGCACTCAAATGATTTAGAACTGGAATTAAAAGGACATCAAATTCCATTTATCAAACAAGGAGGTTTTAAATTTATCGAATCTGCCCACATTAAAGATATTATTGCCCTACTCAAACTAACATTTAATCCCGCTGATCAATTATCATGGCAACGCATTTTAGTTTTATGTGAAGGTTTAGGTAGTACAAGTGCTAATCAAATTATTGCTGATATTATCCAAAACCTTCATACTCCCCAATCATTTCCATTCAACAACTATAAAACTAAAAAATATAAAGATGACCTTGCCCAACTTTTAGACCTTATTTTTAAAAATTGGGATCAAACTTTACCGGCCAAAATTTTAGATGAGCTGTTATTATTTTATACTCCCCTATTTAAACTCACCTATGATGACTACACCAAACGACAAACGGATATTGATGCATTAACAACCATCATTAAACGATTTAAATCATTAGAAACACTACTCACAGAAATGAGTTTAGACCCCCCTTCCAGTACAGAAGCAACCCATCAACCCCACGATAATGAAAGACTCACACTATCCACAATCCACTCCGCTAAAGGATTAGAGTGGCATACCGTTTTTATTCTTTCATGTGTTGACGGCTATATTCCATCATTTCAATCTTTAGGTGAAAAAGCACAATTAGAAGAAGAACGTCGCTTACTATATGTCGCATTAACACGAGCCAAACAAAATTTATTCATCATAAAACCCCATTTAGATCTATCTCAATCCCATTATTATCGCTATTCTGGGATGCATTTTTCAAAATTGTCTCGATTTTTAAGTGATCATACCTCGATCAATTCACTCATCGAACAATGGGTTTTAGACGAAGACATCATCAATCAAAAAAACGAGATTACACCAGAACTAGACCATATCAACCAAGAAATCCCGACAGAAAATAACAAAAGTGAACCTCACCCAAAATCAACTCAAAACAAAAAAAAATATTATTTTTAAAATAATCAATAATTGTAAAAAAACAAATCCTGAGACAGATACAAAAATAAATTAAAAAATTTAGATACAACTTTTCTCCAGAAAAATCGATAACTATATTATAGGAATACAAACAAATTAATTTAGAAGAAGATTATTATGTTACAACGATTATCACAACAAAAAGTACCAACAAACAATACAGAATCAGAAACAACAGCAGCAGGAGAAGATCCAGTAAATGAAGTAGCAAAAGCAGCAGACAAAGCAATAGCAGAAGCAATATCAACACAACCAACACGAGCAGCAGCAGAAGCAAAAAAGTCAGCTATAGCAAGCATAAAAGCAGAAAAAACACTAAGTAATGCCTTATCACTAGAGTTTACCACTACACAAAAAATAATAGCCCAAAGAAATGCAGAACAGGCAGTAAGACAAGCAAATCAAGAAGCAAAACTAAGAATAGCAGCAGTAGACGCAGCAAAAAGAGCAGGAAAAGGAGCCGCAGAAATAGCAGAAAAAATAGCAAAAGCAGACGCAGCAATAGCAGCAGCAAACACAGCAAACGCAACCGCAAAAGAAACCGAAAAATATGCATTACAATATGAATTACTAAGCATCGCGACTAAAACAATAAAAAGAAACAACAACCTAAAAAAATTCCTCGAGTCAATTGAATCAGCGCCAAAGTAACAGCAGAAGAAGCAGCAGGAAGCGATCACCATACTAGGTATTTAGTTATAATTACAATAAATGAACTGGAAAAACTACCCGATGAAATAAAAGAAAAAATAAATAAAAGGAAAATAAATAATAGAAAAAATAAATTATGTTAAATATTTAAGCATAGAACCAAATATATTAACTACCCTAATTTCCAATTAAGTAATAAAATAACAAGTCAAATGAATACTAAAAATTTAAATGAACTACGCTATGACTACATAGCCCCCTCATTAAACGAACTAGAAATGGCCGTTAATCCCATCATCCAGCTTGAATTATGGCTTGATGAAGCTATTCAATCAAAACAAATCATAACACCCAATGCTGCAACATTAGCCACCGTTAATCAAAATCAGCAACCCTCTGCACGAATTATTCTAATCAAAGCAATAACTGAAAATGGTCTCACTTTTTATACTCACTATGAAAGTCAAAAAGGTCAAGACATTGCCCAAAACCCCAAAGCCTGTCTCAACTTTTATTGGGAACCGCTTCATCGTCAAATCAAAATAACAGGTAAAATCAAAAAAACATCACAAAAAGAGTCAGAAACATATTTTTATTCTCGCCCCCACGCGAGCCAAGCCGCAGCCGCTATTTCTCCACAAAGTCAACCGATAAACAAAGAAACACTACATCAAGAATTTAATGAGATAAATAACCAAACTAAAATACCCTATCCTACCCAATGGGGCGGATACCTTTTAACCCCTCATGCCTTTGAATTTTGGCAAGGACAACCCAATCGACTCCATGATCGAATACAATATACAAAACCCAATCCCCAAAAATCACAGTGGAAAAAAACAAGACTTGCACCATGAATACCACTCACGCCATTTTATTAATTAATTTAGGCTCTCCAAACTCGACATCTATCAAAGATGTGCGCAGCTATTTACGTGAATTTCTAATGGATAAATATGTAATTGATATCCCCTGGCCGTTACGCGCCTTATTAATATATGGCATTATTCTACCTACACGACCCAAAAAAACTGCAAAAGCATACCAAGAAATATGGACAGAACGTGGTTCACCACTCGTTGCAACCAGTATTGATCAAACACAATTATTACAAAAGCAAGTTAATTTTCCGGTAGAACTAGCGATGCGCTATGGCGAACCGTCAATCCAAAATTCAATTACCAATCTTATTAAACGCTACCCATTACTCAAATCCATTCACGTTATTCCCCTATACCCGCATTATGCCATGTCATCAACGCA
>CAXFGY010000080.1:0-6641 GCA_964002605.1 uncultured Candidatus Marinamargulisbacteria bacterium | reverse complement strand
TACAAATCCAGGCTGTGTGTCAGTTAAATACCTTGGTTTTTTATCTGCATTAATTGTTCGTGCTGTCCAACCTACTATACGTTTTTCATAGTAGAAAGGTATAATTAATCTATCTCTATATGCTAATTCTGGCGTCCAATAGTAATCAGTATCATCTATATATTGGAAAACATTCTAATTGCAGTCTATTAGCGCAACAGTCTTTATTAAAAAAAGCAATTATAATAAATGATAAAGATATCCGAGACATACTCCCTTTATTATCCAAACCTGGTCCTGCAATACTAATGATTGAATTAATAGGGGAAGGAATTTCAGCAGGGCAATTTCCATTAAAACAATTTTTAAAGCAAATCAAAAAAACAAAACGAAAAGATCCATTTTATTTATTGTTAAGTGAAAACAATGTTAACTCATTAATACAACCTGCAGAGTATTTTTCACGCCGACAATTTCCAACATGGTTTCACTTTATCATTATGCGTGAATTAAGCGGTATTGATCAGTACGGCATGGCAATTTGTCAGTCTGTAAGCATGACTTCATTTGATAAGCACCTCCGAAATGCATTACCAATTACTAATGTCTTAAACGTTACGAATCAAACTATTTCTGCAAATCAATTCGGTGCATTTTGGGAAGAAAATTTAAAACGCAGAAATTTTCTATTTTCACGCTATTTTCGAAATGGTTATTATTGTTATGTCCAGTGTGCAACATTTCAATCGCAATTCAAAAACATAATTACAGAAATTACGATGCCAGGCATAAAGCAGCAACCCTATAAATCTATGGGTGATATTTACTTGCGAATCCGTCAATTACCGCATTTTTCAATGACAAAAACATTAAATTTACTGGTTAAAAAATGGGAAGCACGATACGATCAAGCGGGGTATCAGTTTCAATCTGTAAAATTAAATTCAGGGTACTTCTTAACTGCTGTAACAATTGAAGGAAAAAAAAGGCAAGTGCCATATCTTCGAATTTCACCTGGAATTGAAGATATATTACAAATTCAATCATTCATTGAATCATTTTTGATGACATTAAAAGAATTGTATGAAACAACTATTATATAATAATGTTCCTGTAAAAAAACTAAATAACGTAAATTAAGTAATTATGAAATACATCTAGTTGTAAATACTAAAAAAATTTAGACTAATATTGTATACTATAATTAGTTAGTTTATTTAATAATTCTATTCAAGTAAATTACGATAATTTAATACAAAGCAGATCAATTCTAAACAGAATGAAAAGCAACTTAAAAAAAGGAGAAGTAAAATATGAGTGTTAACATTCCAATTATCATTGTTGGCGCAGGACCAGCAGGAATTGGAATTGCCACTTTATTAGCAAGGTGTGAAATTCCAACAATAATATTAGAACAAGGTCGCATTGGCGAAAGTTTTCATCGCTGGCCAAAAGAAACTCGTTTTATTTCACCTTCTTTTACAGGTAATTTTTTTGGATCAGTTGATTTAAATTCAATAACGCCTGAAAGTTCTCCAGCTTATGGTTTACAAACAGAACACCCAACTGGTTTAGAATATGTTGATTATCTCGAGACGATCGTCGAGATCTATAAACTTGATGTTCGCGAAAAAGTAACTGTGCAAGATATTAATTTTAAAGACAAAAATCTAATTTCTTTAATAACAACCGAGGGAACAATGAGCTGCAATAGTCTGATATGGGCTGGGGGTGAGTTTCAATTTCCAAAAAAACTTAACCACACTGTTCGAGTTGGATCTTCATATAAGAATTTTCCTAAAGGACATCATATTGTTATTGGCGGCGGAGAAAGTGGTGTTGAAGCGGCATACAATTTAGCCAATAATGGGTCAACCGTCAGTGTAATTGATCATGATAAACCATGGGCAGATCAAATTAGCGATTCAAGTTATGGACTCAGTCCATATACATTTGATCGGTTACGTAGCTTAAAAGGATCTAAAAAAGTAGAACTAATTGAAGATTATGTAGAAGAAATCACCACAGAAACAGTCACAACTAAAAAACGAGTATTTAAGCTTGAACATCCTGCAATCGATGCCACTGGATTTGACATCACGAAAAGTATAGCAGGAAAATTATTTGATTTTAAAGACGGTTATCCATCTTTAACAGATTGTGATGAAAGTACAAGACAAAAAAATGTGTTTCTCGTCGGATCCAATGTATATCATGAAACGGCCCTTTTTTGTTTTATTTATAAGTTTCGCCAACGATTTGCTGTTGTGGTTAGAGAAATATTAAATCGCATGGGAAAAAACAGTGAAGTAATTGCTGAATATGCAGATAAAGGCTTTTTATTAGATGATTTAAGTTGTTGTGGTGATGAATGCACATGTTAAGTAAACTAGCAAATTTTATGTCCGGTCATGGCACCGCTATTCTATTAATAACATCCATTTTTTCGGGATTAACAATAGGGAAATTATTTTCTATTCCGGCTGATATATTGTCTAATTCAATCGATAAAACAATTTTCTTACTGGTTTTCTTGCTTCTGTTTGAAGTTTGCTTTAACAGTATTTTAGCAAGTCTTAAACAGCTCAATTTCATCATAACCACATTGATACTCAACTTTATTATCATTCCTGTTTTAGGATTTGTCATTGCAACTATTTTTTTTCCAAACCAACCATTATTCTTTATTGGATTGTTAATCTATTTTATGATGCCATGCACCGATTGGTTTTTAGGCTTTACACGCCTAGCAAATGGAAATACAGTGCTTGGGGCAGCACTTATTCCAATTAATATGGGCCTTCAACTATTGTTATATCCGTTTTACTTAAGTATATTTGGAGTAGACTTAATCCAAACTGAAAGTATTGGAATCATTAAAATATTATTAGATTGGTTTGTTACCCCCCTAATCCTTGCAATCGGATTACGCCTTATCTTACAAGCAATATCAAACAAAAAACCTTTAAATTTTAGCCAAACAACTGTTTCTATCATGATTCCAATAGTATTGGCATTCCTTGTGGGACAAATATTTGCAGATAATGTGGGAACATTAATTGAATATAGTAGTAAAATACCATTAATACTAACAGCCATTATCATATTTTTTATTACTGTTTTTTATTTAAGTAAAACGGTATCTAAGTTAATGAAGTTTAAGTATGAAGATGAAGTATTGATCACAATGACAACAGCATCTCGAAATGCACCCATTATGTTAATAATAACAATTGCAGTTATCCCTGACCAACCGATTATTTATGCAACGATTATAATAGGAATGTTAATTGAATTCCCTCATTTAATTCGTTTAAAAATGATATTTAATAAAAAATATCATTCATTAAAAAATAAAAAAGAAATTATTTAAATCAGAATTCTAGAACATTTTAAATGAAAAATAGTGGATTTCAATTTGATAATAGTTATTTGAATTTGCCAAGTCCATTCTATACAAAGTCAAATCCAATAAAAGTTAAATCACCAAAAATAGTCATTTTTAATGAGGCATTAGCCATTGAAATGGAGTTAAACTTATTACAACAATCAAACAAAGAAAAAGCAAATCTTTTTTCTGGAAATAAATTGCCAATAGAAGCAACTCCATTTTCACAAGCATATGCAGGTCATCAATTTGGTTATTTTACAGTGCTTGGTGATGGTCGTGCTCATATATTAGGAGAACACGTTTTAAGTAATGGAAGACGACTGGATATTCAATATAAAGGGTCAGGACGTACACCTTATTCAAGGAGCGGTGATGGGCGGGCGGTATTAGGGCCAATGTTACGAGAATATATTATTTCAGAAGCCATGCATGCGCTAGGTATACCAACAACACGGAGTTTAGCCGTTGTAACAACGGGAGAAAATGTGATCCGAGAACAATCACTGACTGGCGCAGTGTTAACACGAGTAGCTTCTTCTCATATCAGAGTCGGAACATTTGAATATTCTGCAATGCAAGGAAAAAAAGAGCTAACAAAAACACTCTTAAATTATAGCATTAATCGACATTTTCCTGATATTAAAAACGAATCCAATTCTACTGTTCTTTTTTTACAAAATGTAATCAATCAACAAATTGAATTAATCGTCCATTGGATGCGAGTGGGATTTATTCATGGTGTAATGAATACAGATAATATGACGATTTCTGGAGAAACAATTGATTACGGACCTTGTGCATTTATGAATACGTATGACCCGAATACTGTTTTTAGTTCAATTGATCATATGGGACGATATGCCTATTCAAAACAACCTGATATTGCACAATTGAATTTAGCTTGTCTTGCAAATACATTGCTACCATTTCTCAGTCTAGATAAAGATGAAGCGATCAAAATTGCTCAAGATACCATTAATCAGTTTATACCACTATACAATAATAAATGGTTAAATATGATGCGTTCCAAATTGGGTTTATTTGGAACTCAATTAAATGATGAGAAACTTATTTTTGATTTATTGGATTGGATGAAGACAGAAAATGCAGATTTTACTAATACATTTTATGATCTTTCTTATCAACCTGAAGATGTTGTTAATGTTTATAAGAGTCAGAGTTTTACTGAGTGGTATAAAAGATGGCAAAAACGATTAAATCAAAATCAAAAAAACAGTGTAGATTCTTTTCAATTAATGAAGCAAAATAACCCTGTTATTATTCCGCGTAATCATAATGTTGAAGCGACTTTAACAGCGGCTGAAACAGGTGATTTAAAGCCATTTAATCGGTTTTTAAATGCTTTAAAAACACCGTATGAATATAATGATTGCATTACTGATTATCAAAGACCGCCTTCAGCTAATGAGCGAGTCTATCAAACATTTTGTGGCACATAACGCGTGTGATAAAACGAGATTTCATTTTATTAATCACCTCGAGAAAGAGTATAGCATTATGTTTCACAACTCAGTTTCATTAATGAATTATTAGACAGTGTAACGAGTAAAAGTTGTCTCATAACTTAAGATAAAAAAATATCTCAAAAAAGGTCGTTTATGAGACAGTTGTAATACATCAGAAAATATAAATATATTTAATTGCAATAAAATCAGAAAAAATTCTATCTATTACGTTGTCGCCAAACATAAGATTTGCAATTTATCGCCTAAGTTAGTAGTGCAGCGTAATATAACGAAGGTAAGAATTGTAAAAATTAGTGATTTCGCGACAGAGGCAATATCTTCTTTTTGTCAATTAAAGGAGGGATTGTAATTTTAGTATCATTAAACCGATCTGCAAGGTCAGGACTTAGTTTGCTTGAACTTACTCAGCTATGAAATTTTTCTAAATGTAAGAAGATGGATTATATTTAGTATTTACAGTAATCCTATTTAGGACGTATACTTTTTTTATGACTATAAATAATTATCCTAATATGCGTTTAATTTCAGGTTCGTCACATCTTGATTTATCAAAAGCAATTGCTCAAGAATTAAATGTCGAACTTTCCGAAATTTATTTATCTAAGTTTTCTTGTGGTGAAACGTATGCACGGATTGAAGAATCGATTCGTGGTTATGAAGTTTATATTATTCAAACGATTAGCGAGACACCCAATGATGACTATATGGAGTTGCTGTTAATTATGGACGCATTAAAGCGGTCGTCTGTAAAACAAATTCATGTAGTGATTCCACATTTTGGATATGCACGTCAAGATAAAAAGTCAGCTCCACGTGAACCGATTAGTAGCCGTTTAATGGCGGATTTACTCTCTGCTGTTGGTTTTAGTCGTCTAATTACGATGGATTTGCATTCTGATCAAATACAAGGTTTTTTCTCTCAACCTGTGGATCACTTAACTGCTATGCCGCTTTTTATTGATTATTTTAAATCTAAAAACATTGAGGATTTGACTGTTGTTGCGCCGGATACAGGACGTGCAAAATTTTCTAAAAAATTGAGTGATAATTTAGGTGCTAAGTTAGCATTAATGCATAAAACACGTCCAGATCATAATGTGGCAGAAATTACGAATGTTGTGGGTAAAGTGAGAGATCGTAATTTGTTAATTGTGGATGATATGGTGGATACAGCAGGTTCTGTTACTTCTGGTTTGTCTGCATTGCGTGATTTAGGGTGTAAAGATATCTATTTGGCAACGACACATGGTGTTTTTTCAGGGCCAGCAGTTGAGCGGTTGGCAAATTCGGGATTAAAAGAAATTATTTGTACTGATTCATTGAATGTATCTCAAAAAAATATACCTGGCTTAACGGTTTTATCGATTGCACCGATGTTGGCAGAAGCGATTAAACGGAATTACGAAAATAAGTCGATATCGTCTTTATTTGTATAGTTTATTATATCCTGATCATCATCATCCAATGTAAATATATTACATTGAGTTACCGTAATTTCATGTATCATATTTAATCCCTTACACTTTCAGTTACTTCTGGTACATTAGGTTCTTTCTCTATTGTCGTTAGATATTTAAATCCATCGTGATATCTAAACACTCTCATATCAGGAAAGCAAGTCCACTTATAAGGACAGTATACACAATCTCTAGCAAGCTTCATGTTACCTGACTTACCTTCTGCTACTGGTTGATAACATAGGTCAGGCATGTCAGGACTAGCAGAGATTGCTTTCACATCTTTAATACGTTGACTAGCATTAATTAATGAGAAATCATCTAGCT
>CAXFGY010000079.1:0-6670 GCA_964002605.1 uncultured Candidatus Marinamargulisbacteria bacterium | reverse complement strand
TTGCTTGGTTATTAACTTCTCAAGATAAATCGGTTCGTTTGAAAGATATTAACTGGGATGCGCTTCATCAAGCGTATTTAGAATTACAAAAAATTTATGAGGGTTTAGTTAAGCGAAGACGCTTAAAACTTTTTCAATATCATTCAAAGATATTGCATGTTAGTACTGATGTCGGTTATGTTGGATTTAACAAACTAGATCTTGTGATTGAAGCCATTATTGAAGATATAGATGTTAAAAAGACTGTATTTAAAGAACTTGAAAATCAAGTTGCTAATGATACGATTATTGCAACTAATACTTCCGCGTTATCGATTACAGATATGGCGACTAGTTTAAGGTTTCCGGAACGTTTTATTGGGATGCATTTTTTTAGTCCAGTTCATCGGATGCCTTTGGTTGAAATTATTCCAGGTAAACAGACATCGCCTGAAACGATTAAGACAATGGTTATTTATGCTAAGCAACTTAAAAAAACACCGATTGTTGTTCAAGATTGTCCTGGTTTTTTAGTGAATCGTATTTTGATTCCTTATGTAAATGAAGCTGTTCATTGTTTGCAAGATGGGTTTAGTGTTGAGCAAATCGATGCTGTCATGACTGAGTTTGGAATGCCGTTGGGACCACTTAGTTTAGCGGATGAAGTGGGGTTAGATGTGGGTTATAAAGTGGCTAAAATATTAGAGTCTGGGTATGGTTCCCGTATGACGGTGTCATCTTTGTTTGATATTTTTTGTAATCAAATGGGTTTATTAGGTAAAAAAGATGGTGAAGGTTTTTATATTCATAGGGGAAAAAATAAATCTGTTAACTTAGATGTTACTGTCGCGATTCAATCTTATATTACTTTAAAAAAGGGGATGATGGGTAAGAGAGACTGTTTAGATCGTTTATTGTTAATTATGCTTAATGAAGCAGCACGATGTTTAGACGAAGGGGTTGTTGCTTCGCCAGATTTATTGGATATGGCGATGGTGATGGGGACAGGTTTTCCTCCTTTTCGAGGAGGTCTTTGTCGTTATATTGATGAATGGGGGGTAAGCACTGTTGTAGACCGACTTACTTTTTTTGAGGATAAATTAGGAGAACGTTTTACACCATCTGCTGCTTTAAAAGAACTTGTTAGTTCAAAAAAATCTTATTATTGTTAATAAGTTTAAATATTACTTAATATTGGTAGTATTATTGATATGACTATATATAATATAAAGGAGTGTTTAGATGTCTTTCTATGATATTTTAGTATTTTTAAATACTGTATATGGATTTTGGTTATTTTTTATTACTTTAGGGATATTTATTTATTTTGGTGTACCGCTTATTTTATGTAGTGGCTTTATTTTGTTAATAATGTGGGTTTGGGCTGTTTCATTTCCTGTTTTTTTGAGTGCATGTGTTATTTTGGGGATTATTTCAATTCCTGTTATTCGTTGTTATGTATTTAGTTTACCGATTTTTAAAGTAATTCAAGCGTTGAATATTTTACCGACTATTTCTCCAACTGAGCGAACAGCAATTGATGCGGGTACGACTTGGGTTGATGCAGAATTATTTTCGGGTCGGCCATCTTTTAAAACATTGATGTCGCAGTCTTATCCGGATTTAACTGATGAAGAGCGTGATTTTTTGGATGGTCCTTGTGAAACATTATGTCATATGGTGAATGATTGGGATGTTCATCGTGCAAAAGAGTTTTCTTCTGAGGTATGGGAGTATATGAAAAAAGAAAAATTTTTTGGATTTATTATTCCTAAAAAATATGGTGGGTTAGAGTTTTCTGCTTCTGCTAATAGTGCTGTAGTGGCAAAACTAAGTGCTTGTTCTGCGCCATTGGGGATAACTGTGATGGTGCCTAATTCTTTAGGTCCTGCAGAGTTATTAACGCATTATGGTACAGAAAAGCAAAAGGAATATTATTTACCGCGGTTAGCGAATGGGAATGAAATTCCATGTTTTGCTTTAACTGAGTCTTTAGCGGGTTCTGATGCGGGTTCAATGCAGTCTTCGGGCGTATTATTTATAGGTTCTGATGGAAAACCTTGGATTCGTTTAAACTGGAATAAACGTTATATTACATTAGCGGCTATTTCAACTTTATTGGGTTTGGCATTTAAATTAAGCGATCCAGAAAATATTTTGGGGCAGGGGGTTGATTTGGGAATTACTTGTGCATTAATTCCAACAGATACGCAAGGAGTGGTTATTGGTCGACGTCATAACCCATTAAATGTTCCATTTTATAATTGTCCGACAAGTGGGAGTAATGTTGAAGTGTCTTTAGATGCGGTGATTGGTGGACATGATGGTGTAGGAAAAGGTTGGAAAATGTTAATGGAATGTTTATCAGCAGGCCGTGGTATTTCGTTACCGGCCAATTGTTCGGGTGGATCTAAGCAATTATTGCGCGTTGTAAGTGCCTATTCATCGATTCGAAAGCAGTTTGGTTTACCGATTGGTAAATTTGAGGGGATTCAAGAAAAGTTAGCTGAAATTGTTGGGGTGACCTATTTATTAGAAGCGACACGTCGGTACACATGTGGTGGGTTGGATAGTGGTGCGAAACCGGCAGTTGTTACTGCAATTGCGAAGTATAATTTTACGGAACTGTATCGAAAAATATTAAATCATGGGATGGATATTCAAGCGGGTGCAGCCATTTCTTTGGGGCCACGTAATTTATTGGCACATGCTTATTTTGCAGCACCCATTAGTGTTACAGTTGAAGGTGCAAATATTTTAACGCGGACATTAATGGTTTTTGGTCAAGGTGCAATTCGTTGTCATCCGTATGTATTGGGGCAAATTAATGCAATTGAAAGGAATGATTTGTCATTGTTTAATCAATCATTTTGGGGTCATGTGGGACATGTTATTCGTAATAGTGTTCGGTTAGGTTGGTTGAGTTTAACACGCGGTTATTTTGTTTTGACACCAGGTGGTCCGCTGCGCCGTTATTATCAAAAGTTATCTTGGGCTTCTGTTCAATTTGCAGTATTTGCAGATTTAGCGATGTTAACTTTAGGAGGCGATTTAAAACGGAAGGAGCAATTGACAGGTCGTTTTGCAGATATTTTATCTTGGATGTATATGGTTACGGCAATTTTACGTCGTTTTGAGTATGAAAAGCGTCCTAAACAGACCCGTAAAGTGGCAGAATGGTCTTTATCTTATGCGTTTTCACATATACAAGATGCTTTTGATCTGATTTTTCAAAATATGGGTATTATAACGTATTTGCATCGGTTTGTGAGTCGGTTTAATCCGATTAGTCAGCCACCAGCTGATTCATTAACTCAAAAAATTGCAACTCAAATACAAGAGTTAGATGGTATTCGCAACGAATTTTTTAAAGGCATTCACCAATTAACTCAATCAAATGCATATCAAACGCAGTTGGAAGCGGCGTTTCGTGCGGTTAAGGAATCCGAAGCGAGTTATCAAAAAGTTAAAAAAGCGGTTCGAAAGGGGATTATTAAGAAAGGCTCAATGGCAACAATGATTCAAGAAGCTGTTGATTTATCAGTGATTTCTACTGATGAAGCAGATCAATTACATGAGTCTGAGAGGTTAGCAGTTGATGTGATTCAGGTAGATGATTTTTCTCAAGAAGAATATCTGAAGGTAGTTTGATTTTTTTAAATAGATATTAATTTTCAATTATATGATGAATCTTATTGGAATAATTAATTTTAAATCTATTTTTGGCATTATAGCGATTGGGTTATCTTTTATTGCTTTTTTTCCTTATTTGGTATCAATTTTAAACGGAAAAACAAAACCACATGTATTTTCGTGGATTATTTGGACGATCACAACTTTTTTTATATTTATAGTTCAATTATCAGATAATGGCGGATTTGGTTCTTGGGTGATTGGAACATCAGCAATTATTAGTATGTTGATTGCATTAATCGCCTATTTAAAAAAATCAGATATTAGTATTAAAGTCGTTGATTGGGTTTTTTTTAATTTTTCTTTAGTTGCTATTTTAGTTTGGTATTTTATTACTAACCCGATATGGGCAGTTTTATTGCTTACGACTATTGATATTATGGCTTTCTTTCCTACGATAAGAAAAACTTTTTTTTATCCTTTTGATGAAAATTTATTATTTTATGTACTGATTGTTTTTAGAAATATACTTTCTTTGATTGCACTTGAACATTACTCTATTGTTACTATATTTTTTCCTATTTCAAGTGCAGTTGTTTTTTTTATTTTTATTATTGTGATTAATTACAGACGAGGTTTTATAGATTAAGATTTTAATGGGTTAATAAAACGTTTTGAAAAATTTAATTTGAACTTTTTAAAGCACTGAGTTAGTGGTGATTCGGGTGGGGGTCGAACCCACGACCACCTGATTAAAAGTCAGGTGCTCTACCAACTGAGCTACCGAATCATACTACTAGTCTCGGATATTGTAGCAAACACTCTACTTTGTGTTAAGAACTTAATTTTTAGATTAATCACTATACTCATTTTTTATACTCTGTTCTTGTATTTTTTTCTTTTTTTAGGGTATTATTACTTAGTCTATTCATAAATGTATATTTTTTATAAAGGATATAGTCATGAAAATTAAGTTGCATACTCAAGTTCTTATTGGAATTGTACTCGGAATATTTTCGGGTATTTTATTACGTGAAAATGCCGTTTTTCTACAGCCAATTGGAGATCTCTTTATTCAATTGTTGCGTATGATGATTATTCCGGTTGTTTTTTCATCTTTAGTTGTTGGTGTTATTAGTTTAGGAAATATTCAAGGGTTAGGATTTTTAGGTCTTCGTACTTTTATTTATTATATTGCTACTACATCAATTGCAATAATTATTGGCTTAGTGGTAGTTAATATTATTAAGCCAGGTGTAGGTGCTAATTTTCCAATGTTAAATGCTAATCATATTACTAATATTCCAGTTTCAGATTCTTTTGTTGGTGACTTTTTTCGTCAAATTGTTCCGGATAATATTATTAGAGCTGCATCATCTGATGATCAAATGTTAGGCGTAATATTTTTTTCTGTTTTTTTTGGGATGGCATTAATTTATTTAGGAAAAAAAGCAGCTCCTGTGAAAAATATTATTGAGTCATTAAATATGGTTGTGCTTAAAATGATAGATTGGATTATATATTTGGCACCATTAGGTGTATTTGCGTTAATGGCTTCTTTGGTTGGTCAAATGGGTATTGAAGCATTTCGTTCATTAGCGTTATATATTTTAGTCGTGATTATCGGTTTATTGATTCATGTATTGGTTGTTTTGTCAGGCTCTTTGATTTTTCTGGGTCAGTATTCACCCATTCAGTTGGCTAAAAATATGTTTCCTGCATTTGCTACTGCATTTTCTACAGATAGTAGTGTTGCGACTTTACCTGTTACGATGGATTGTTTAGAGCAAAACGTTGGCGTTTCAAAGCGAGTAACTGGGTTTGTGACACCTTTAGGTGCGACAATTAATATGGATGGAACTGCTTTATATGAAGCTGTTGCAGCCATGTTTATAGCCCAGGTTTATGGAATTGATATGAGTATAACCCAGCAAGTTATGATTGCGCTTACAGCAATATTGGCTTCTATTGGTGCCGCTGGCATACCAAGTGCAGGCTTAGTAACTATGATTATTGTTTTACGTGCAGTTAATTTACCTTTAGAAGGGATTGGATTACTTTTAGCAGTTGATCGAATTTTAGATATGTGTCGCACTACAGTAAATGTGATTGGAGATTCTTGTGGTGCAGTCATTATTGCTCGTTTTGATGGTGAACGGTTTTAGTTTTCTTTAAATATAGACAATGATGTTATTTATTTGTATCTTATCTTTAATATTAGAGTAAATTTTGATAATTAAGGAGTTCATCATTTGATAATTACGTTAAATTTTATAGGTAAATTTTTTAAGACTTTTACTTTAGTTAATGTCTATACTTGAAAAAGCATTATCTGTATTAAATCAATACTTAAGTTATTCTAGGTATTGTCATTCTATTCGAGTTGGAGAGACTGCAAGATGCTTTGCGGATCGATTTAAATTATCATTAGAAGATGCTTATTTAGCAGGTATTTTACATGATATTGCAAAACCGGCTACCCCAGATAATACTTATGGCCAAAAGATTGTTTTTTCAGAATTTGAAAATCAGTTATATGAAGAATTTCCACGTGTTTGGCATGCTTTTGTTGGACCGAAGTATGTTAATGCGTGTTGCGGTTCTATTTCATTAGAAATAGCAGATGCGATTATGTATCATACTACGGGTACTGCAGATATGGATCCTTTTACTGAAATTCTTTATGTTTCTGATTTTGTTGAGCCTGGCCGTAATACAATACTTTCAAATTATGTTAATAAATGTGCTCAAGAAAATTTTTATCATGCAATCTTTGCGATTACTGTTTCAAATATTGATAAATTAAAGAAGAGAAAATTAAAAATTCATCCGGAGACTTTAAATTGTTTTAATTTTTATAAAGAGAGGGTTCAAGAAAGTGCAAGAAAGTCTATTTTCTTATCACTTAAAATCTCAGAAGACAAATTCTGTTAAATCTGGATTTTTAAAGCGTATTTTTCGGTTGCTATTAGTGATATTAGCAGCTGTTACATTTTTCTTTTTTTTATTTTATATTTTTTTTGTTTTAATTTCTCATATTATGTTTTTTGATTTTTTC
>CAXFGY010000078.1:0-7001 GCA_964002605.1 uncultured Candidatus Marinamargulisbacteria bacterium | reverse complement strand
GCTTTTAAATGATCCTAATAAAAGTATTTCTGAAGAAAACCTGCCTGTTTTTTCCCGTTTTTTTTGCTATCATAAAAGTAAATTTAAGTCTTAACTGGTCTGATTTACTGATTTATAAAAATCAATAGAAAAATTTAATCTATTACGATGTCACTAAATGCCTAAGATTTGCAATTTATCGCATGAGGCAGTGGTACAGCGCTACATACGAAGGTGAAAATTGTGAAGATTAGGCATTTCGCGACAGAGCCGTAATAGCACAACTTATAACAAAGATGAACGTTGTAAAGATTAGGAGTTTTGTGACACATCCCATATAAATACTGCAAAAAAAAGTTAATACTGAAATTATACTTAATAACTATGATGCAAAGATCTTACTCATTATACACTCAATAATAATCAAGCTATTAATTATTATTTTCAGGACTCCAACAAATGAATGAGTCCTGAATATTAGATATAAACCCGGCAACATTAATTGCATTATTTATATCTGTTGTATTCAATATTATTGATTTTAAATTCATAATATCTTGTATAGACGACGTTATCCCTAACCCCAAAATACCCGTGACAAATGGTGCCGCCATTGATGTGCCACTCTGATAACTATACTGACTTCTTACTCCTAAACTTTTTATACTTACTCCAGGTGAAAATATATCAACATCACTGCCATAATTGCTAAATAATGCACGCTGGTGATTACTGTTTAGCGCACCTACTGTAATAATATTATTCACTTTAAATGAAGCAGGGTACTTTGGCTGATCATCAACGTTCTGTCCTTCATTACCAGCTGACGCAATAAGTATATGATTATTATACTGTGCTACTTTAATATTGTTTTCAAATTGCTGAGAATACCCTTCTGTTATATAACTATGATTTGAAAGTTGCGCCCCATTATTTATTGCATAATTAATTGCTTTCATTGCATTCCCAATATTTCCCTGATTATTATGCATAAACTTCAGTACCATAAGTTTAACATTGGGATTTTGTGCAATAACACTTAAAATAGTCCCACTCACATGTGTGCCATGTCCTGAATCATCAGTCAAGTCAGATTGATTGTGAATAAAATTCCAGCCATTGATATCATCAATATAACCATTATTATCATCATCAATTCCATTATTTGGAATTTCTCCTTTATTCACCCAAAGATATTGTTTAAGTTCAGGATGAAGCCGTAAGTCAATTCCTGTATCAAGTACTGCAATAATTAATTGCTTTTGATTAAATGATACTTGTGGAATCTCAATATCATAACCATAAGGTTTTGCATAAAAATCAGCAATTGTACTTAATGATGTTGGCACCGTGCTTACTTTAACTTTATAGTTTGGTTCACATATTTTACTTGGATGAGATGTCTTATATTTGTCACATGACCGACCAGGCTTTACTTGAAATTGAGGCTGAGCATGTTGACTTCCTTGACCTAAACTTAATCTTAAATTGGGATTTTCTTCATAAAGAATAACGCTATCATAAGCTGCCTCTTCAACACTATTTCTATCTGAATTTGATACATTCAAACTACTACATGCAGAACACCATATACTGACCATTATCATTGTTAATAAATACTTTATTTTTATATTAATCATATTTTTGTCTATACAAATAATTTCTTTTAAATTCTAAACAACTCTACTAGATTAAATAAAAAAACACAATAAAATATTGCATCAATATCATTTCATAAATGGGACTGTCTCAAAATAGAAAAATTAGATCAATTACGATGTCGCCAAAAGGGCTAATTTATTTTTATGTTTCAGCTTCTTTAGGTTCATCAATCACACGAGACATTGCAATAACTTCATCGCCTTTATCCATCTTCATAATTGTGACACCCTGTGATTCCCGTCGTTGTGTTGAAATATTTTTAACTTTTTGACGTGTAATTGTCCCATTTTTTGTCACGATCATAATTTCATCTTCTTTGGTTGTAATGACCGTATCTTTCACACAATCATCTTTTAATGTTTTTCTAAACTTAATTGACTTCACACCAATTCCTGCGCGATTTTGACATTTAAACTCATCAATACGAATATTTTTACCATACCCATACTTAGTAATTGTTAAAATAAATAATTTCTGATCACTTTCTTTGGTAATCATATTCATAGAAACTAACTCATCTTCACTACGAATCTTAATTCCTTTAACACCACGTGACGCACGTCCTAAAGGCCGTGCCTGGGATTCTTCAAAACGAATTAACATCCCCGCTGTTGTTGTTAAAACGACATCTTGTTTACCATCCGTTTTTTTAACCCATTTTAATACATCCCCTTTGTCTAACTTTATGGCAATAATTGGACGATTTTTAAAATATTTATACGCAGATACTTCTGTTTTTTTAATTATCCCTTTTTTAGTACACATTAATAAATAATCTAAGCTATCAAATGTATTTAATTCAATCGCTGCTGATAAAAACTCACCTTCTTGCATATTTAAGAAATGGGCAATTGAAATGCCCTTACTTTGACGCGAAACTTCTGGTAACTCATACGCTTTTATTTTAAATACACGGCCAATTGTACTAAAACATAAAATATAATCATGGGTATTGGTAATTAATAAATGTTCGATTACATCTGTATCTCGTGTTGTCATACCACTGACACCACGTCCTCCACGCTGTTGACTACGAAATGTATCAATTGGCATTCGTTTTACAAAACCATTCTTTGAAATTAATATCGCCACTTTTCCACGTGGAATTAAGTCTTCTAAAGTAACATTTTCTACAGAGTCTACAATCTCTGAGCGACGTTCATCATTAAACTTCTCTTTAATTTCATACTGCTCTTCTTTAATAATTTTAAAAACGCGTGATTCATTTGCTAAAATATCTTTTAAATCTTCAATGGTGGCTAATAACTCTTTATGTTCGGTCTCTATTTTCTCTCGCTCTAAACCAGTTAGGCGCTGAAGACGCATCTCTAAAATTGCATTCGCTTGCTTTTCTGATAAACTATAATTTGACATTAGCCCTGTTCGTGCGACATCTGTATTTTCCGATTGTTTAATTAAGGCAATTATTGCGTCTATGTTATCTAACGCAATTTTAAGCCCTTCTAAAATATGAAGCCGATCTTCTGCTTTCTTTAAATCATACTTTGTTCGACGTACAATCACTTCTTGACGATGAGTAATATAATGAGATAAAACCTCTTTTAAATTAAGTGTCTTGGGTAATCCTCCCACTAATGCCACCATATTAACCCCAAATGACTGCTGTAACTGTGTGTGCTTATACAACTGATTTAATACAATTTCACGTGATGCATCTCGTTTTAATTCAATATAAATTCGCATTCCTTTTCGATCAGATTCGTCACGTAAATCAGAAATACCACTAATCTTTTTATCTTGAACTAACTCCGCAATTTTCATAATTAAATTTGCTTTATTTACTTGATACGGCAACTCTGTCACGATAATTGACTCTTTCCCTTTTTTCTTAGACTCTTCAAAATGAGCACGTGCTCGCATAATGACAGATCCACGTCCCGTTTCATACGCTTTTCTAACACCTTGAGTTCCACAAATTAACCCTGCTGTTGGAAAGTCAGGGGCTTTAACATGCGCCATTAATGCTTCAATCGTCGCATCTGGATTATCAATTAAATAACAAATCCCATCCACTAACTCCCCTAGGTTATGAGGCGGAACATTGGTTGCCATCCCAACTGCAATGCCTGATGTTCCATTTAGCAATAATCCCGGTAAACGAGATGGTAATACGGATGGCTCCTCTAAAGAATCATCAAAGTTAGGCACAAAGTTAACCGTCTCTTTTTCAATGTCTTCTAATAATGCCATGCTCATTTTTGACATCCGTGCTTCTGTATACCTCATTGCAGCCGCATTGTCCCCATCAACAGATCCATAATTTCCTTGACCATCAATATATTCATAGCGCATTGAAAAATCTTGCGCCATACGCACCAATGCATCATATACAGCACTATCACCGTGAGGATGATATTTACCTAGTACATCTCCTACAATTCTGGCACACTTTTTATAAGGTCGACTTGCTGTAAACCCTGAATTATACATCGAATATAAAATACGACGATGTACTGGCTTCAATCCATCTCGCACATCAGGCAACGCCCGCCCTACAATAACTGACATCGCATACTCAATATACGAATTTTTCATTTCATCATTTATATTGATCAATCCAATATTTTGCGTTGCCGTTGCGACACTACTATCTATGCTGGCTAACTCAGTTTCTGCCGCACTATTTTCAGACTGATTAGCGCCATTTCTATCATTTGAAATATTTTCAGGGGTATTACCGCTGTTGTTATCGTTGTTGTTTATTTCTTCGTGATCATCCATTTCTTATTATCCTCACCTTATTATTGTTAGGTTTTTATACATCAATCCAGCGTACATCTTTCGCATGCTTCTCGATAAAGGCTTTCCGACTCTCAACCTCACTCCCCATTAATATTGAAAATATTTCATCTGCCATTTCTAAATCTTCTACTTCAATTTTTAATAACGTCCGTTTTTCTGGATCCATTGTTGTTTCCCATAATTGATCTGGATTCATTTCTCCTAACCCTTTATAACGCTGAATATTAACATTTTTACGCCCCATATCTGCTAATACTGACTCAAGTTCTGCATCATTGTATGCATAACGCCGCGAATTGCCTTTTTTAACCAAATATAATGGCGGCTGTGCAATATACAAGGCGCCTTCTTCTACAATTTCACGGGCATGACGAAAAAAGAAAGTTAATAATAATGTACGAATATGCGCCCCATCAACATCGGCATCTGTCATGATAACCACTTTATGATACCGTAATTTTTTCATAAATACGGCATGCCGCTCTTCAGTACTGAGCTCTTCTTCGTCAGCCTCTGTATCAATTGTATCTTGTGATAAACCTGAAATTGCATTAGGTCCAATCGCAGTGATTAAAGTACGAATCTCTTCATTAGCTAAAATTTTATCTAATCTTGCTTTTTCAACATTTAGAACCTTACCTCGTAACGGTAATATTGCTTGAAATTCACGATCACGTCCTTGCTTAGCAGATCCACCTGCCGAATCACCCTCAACTAAGAATATCTCACATAACGCCGGATCTGAATTGGAACAGTCTGCTAATTTTCCCGGTAATGTGGTGCTCTCTAAACTACTTTTTCGGCGCACCAACTCTTGGGCTTTGCGTGTTGCTTCTCGCACCCGTTGCGCCATTAACGCTTTACTCACAATAAGCTTACCCACTTTAGGATTGGTCTCAATAAAATCCGTCAAAGACTCATCCATTAAGGAATCAACAATCCCTTTTACTTCTGCATTTCCCAATTTTGTTTTAGTCTGACCTTCAAATTGAGGATCCCTTAACTTCACTGAAATCACTGCTGTCAACCCTTCTTTCAAATCATTACCTGTAAAGTTTTTATCTTTATCCTTAACCAGATCATATTTACGCGCAAAATTATTCATCACACGGGTTAATGCTGTTCGAAACCCTGACAAATGAGTCCCGCCTTCTCGCGTTCGAATATTATTGGCAAATGTCACCACATTTTCATCGTAATAATCATTCACATACTGAACCGCTACTTCCACTTCATAGTCATTGCGCTCTTTTTTTAAGTAAATAGGGGGAGTAAATAGCGCCTCTTTATTTTCATTCATAATCTCAACATAAGACTTAATCCCACCCTCGTATCGATAAACTTTTTCTTCAACATTACCTTCATCATCTTTATCTCGCTCATCACGAAAAATAACTTTGACACCACTATTTAAAAACGCCATCTCACGCAAACGATGATCAATAACATCTCCTGTAAATTCAATATCATCAAAAATAACATGATCAGGCTTAAAGCGAATTTCAGTTCCTGAAGGCCCTTCGTAATCTGAATACTCCCCTTTTAATTGATCCGGAATCCCTCGTTCATAACGATTTTTATAACATTTCCCATCACGATACACCGTTACTTCTAACCATTCTGCTAATGCATTACACACTGACACCCCAACCCCATGCAATCCACCTGATACTTTATAGCCTTTTCCTTCAAATTTACCCCCCGCATGTAATGTCGTTAACACGACTTCTACCGCTGGCAAGTTTTTATCTTTGTGGGTATCAATTGGGATTCCTCGTCCATTATCTTTTACAGTAACAACATTGCCTTCCTCAATTGTGACATACACATCCGTACAATGTCCTGCCATTGCTTCATCTATACTATTATCAACAACCTCAAAAATTAAATGATTTAAACCCGGCTTCCCTGTTGATCCAATATACATACCTGGTCGTTTACGAACCGCTTCTAGACCTTCTAAAACCTTAATATCATCTGCTTTATATTGAACCATTTTTGTTTGTTGCACCTCTAAGTTTACCCTCAATTAATTTAAATTTAACTAAAATATTATACTGAATTTATTTTAGCTAATTATTGTATCATATTATCCCCCGCCCATAAACTGAATAATTTCAATGACATCATTTTGAACAACCTCATGGCTTTGCCAGCTACTTTTGTGAATTAACTGGCCATTACACTCAACAATACGTCCTTTGCCAGATAATGATAAAGAATCAAGTACCCCCTGGATATTTTTTTGCGCTAAAGTAACAAATTGATCTTCACCATTGATTCTTAACTGCATCTTCTGAACTATCGTAATACTCGCATCTGAGATAATGGCCAAAATGTAAATAAGGATTTCCCCATCAAATGCCCATGCGGTACATATCCCCAATAGCGAGAATCACGTGAATTAGCACGATTATCCCCCAATACAAAATAATGCGCCTCTGGCACCGTTACGGGACCAAAATTACTACGGTCACGTTGAATATCAACACCTGCTAAAATTAATAATTGATCATTAATAATTATTATTGATTATTAATTATTAATTATTAATTATTAATTATTTATTTTAAGTTATTAATTAGTACTTAGTAATG
>CAXFGY010000077.1:0-7032 GCA_964002605.1 uncultured Candidatus Marinamargulisbacteria bacterium | reverse complement strand
GTGTGCGAAAGTTACTAAAATTTAGATATCAAAGAAATTAATTTCTATGCACAAACTCTATAATTGTAAAATGTATTAATTCATTTCCATTTTCTGTGGGATGTTTTTGGATATAAGCAATGTATTAAAAATAAAACTCCCTATATGGCTCTGTCGCGAAATGCCTAATCTTCACAATTTTCATCTTCGTTATGTAGTGCTGCTATACTTCCTTAGTCGATAAATTGCAAATCTTATGCCTTTGGCTACATCGTATTCAATTGATTTTCTGTTTTGCGACAGTCCCTATATCATTACGTATCATGGTTGTGATATCAATAAACTTTTAAATAATTGGAATCCATATGAAATTAACTAAACATGATATTTTAAAGAAAAAAATCAATTGTATAATGCGCTGTGTATAATTAATTTTAGTTCAACAATTGCACTTGAAGCATCATTTACCAATGCCCCAATTTTATAGATGTTATTTAGTTTTAAAAATAATTTTCCAGATGCATTACATATTAATTAAACGCTTAAAAACCCTCATTTAAAATATCTTTTATTGGAAGGATATCCAAATGTTTGTAAAAGTGAAGAGTCAATGCAAGTTGCATTATCCGAAATTTTTCAAGGTGATAGACTTAAATACATGAAATATTCAAAAAAACTGCAAGAGTTTTCACATCCGATCAAAGATGTACATTCACACAAAGACGTATTTTGTAATACCCGTTTAAATTTTTATAAAAAAAGATGAGAAATAAATGACTAACTGTACAAATCCTGCTAAACTTATGAATTATGGGTAATATTAATTATTTTAAAGATTTTTATGATAATCATGAATCATATATTTTTCGACGGGATAAAAATAGTAATTTTAGAAAAAAGTATCTTGAAGAAATTGATGAATGGAAATGCAAATATCTATCTGAATTAGTTAATGATATTACATTAAAATCTCTCCTAGAAGTTGGGTGTGCAACTGGGGATGTTATTGGTAGGTGGAAAATTAGAACTCCTATGAAAAGTCGATTTGGAATTGATCTATCAAATAAAAATATCGAATTTGCAAAATCTATTTATCCTGAAGTAAATTTTTATACAAATACCCTAGATGAATTTTTATTAAATAATAATAAATTATTACTTGATTGTATTTTATTCTGTGATGTCATTGAGCATGTTGAGGATGATTGTGGCCTACTTAAAAAAGCAGGAGAAAAATCAAAATATGTATTGTTAAATTTACCATTAGAAAAATGCTGGCGTACTCGAAATAGAAATTATGGGAAAAATGATTATGCTGGACACTTGCGAGCATATGATATCAAAGATTGTTACCAATTAATCGAAAATGCTGGACTCAAAATCATCAAATATATACATCGATCATATATAAAAGAACCCATTTATTGGCGTCATTTCAAAGAAGAATTATTTAAACAAGAAAAGGCAATTCACCCAATCGCCAGTTTAAGGTTTTTAAAACATACATTATATGCACGAATATTGCCAAATTTATATGGTGGATTTAATTTTTTCGGCTTACTTTCTAAAAAGTGTTAAAGCCCCCCCTTCATGTCCTAGTAATTCCATCATGGTATCTGCCAAATGGGGGTGGTTTTTTTAAAGAGCAATCCGAAGAGCTTAAAAAAAGAGGTTATAAAGTTGGCGTAGTTTATGTAGAGCAGAATTCATTAAGAGAAACATTTATAAAAGGGTTAACTAAACAATATTTTCAATCGAAAGTTTGCCATGAAAATGGATTAACTGTACTAAGGGTTTATGGTTGGGGAATACCTAAATTTGAATGGTTACAATATAAGCTATGGACCTGGTTAATGGTCAAATCGGTTCAAAGGTATATTGATAAATTTGGAAAGCCAGATTTAATGCATGTACATAGTTCCTTATGGGGAAGTATTGTTGCAGCTAAGATTAAGCAGAAATATAAAATACCCTATGTCATTACTGAACATAGAGGTCGATTTGGTTATTTAACAAATATGGCAAAATCTCAATTTAAACCATGGTACAAAGGCCCTTTGAAAGAGGGTATTTCAAATACAGACATGCTTATCCCTGTAAGTAAAATATTGATAAAAAAACTCCATTCATTTGTACCTTTACAAAACATTCCAACAACTGTTATCCCTAATATTGTTAATGTTAACTTTTTTACGCCAGCTAAAGAATCACAAAAGGATCAATATTTTACATTTTTGTTAATAGCTGGCTTAACGCCTGTTAAAGGAGTAGACAATCTAATCCCTGCGTTTATGAAAGTACTAAAGATATATCCTAATATTAAATTAAAAATAGGCGGAGATGGACATCAAAAAGTATACTTAGAGCAATTAGCATCAGATTTAAATGGTAATGATTCAATTTTCTTTTTAGGAAAATTAACAGAAGAACAGGTAAAAGAAGAGATGAGCAGAACCCACTTTTTTGTTTTATCAAGTCGTATAGAGGCTCAACCCGTTGTTACTTGCGAATCAATGTCAATGGGTGTGCCAGTTTTAGCAACATCAGTGGTAAGTGATGATGTTGTAACATCAGAAACAGGTATTTTAGTAGATCCGGATAGTGTTGAAGCCCTAGAAAAAGGATTGATAGAAGCCATTAAAAGAAAAGATCAATTTGATTCAGCTAAAATTCGCCAGTTTGCGATTGATAATTTTAGTTATGATGTTGTTTTTAACCAGATTGAATCTGTGTATGATGAAGTTTTGAAAAAGCATGCAAATTGATTTAACGATTAATAAAGGTTTTAAATGGCACCAAAAAAAGAATGTTTGGGCGAAGGGATTTCTATTTGATTCAAACAATATTTTTTATGAAGAAGAAAAAATTCTAGATTATTTCTTAGGTATAAAAAATAAAGATGATTTTGAAATAAAACTTAAAGAAGCCAATGGTTTTTTTTGTGTGCTTATTCAGCATGAAGATGTGGTTTTTGTAGCGGTTGATTCTATTCGATCACACCCATTATTTTATTCTGAAGCATATCAGTGGATTGGCGATTATCCAGATACTTTAAATGAAACCCATGTGCTAAAAAAAGACACCATTTCAAAGTATGAATTTTTTGCCACCGGCTATGTTACTGGAAATCAAACTATTTATGAAGATATTTATCAATTACAGGCTGGTCAATATTTAATTATTGAAAATAATACGTGTAGATTGCATACATACTATCAATATCTACATCAAGATTTTATTGACTACACCGAAGAAAAGGCGCGAATTGAGTTAGATAAATGTGTTACAAACGCAATGGAGCGATTAATAACGTATGCAAAAGGCAGACAACTCGTGATTCCATTAAGTGGCGGATATGATTCAAGATTAATTGTTTTAAAATTAAAGGAATTGGGTTACACCAATATTTTATGTTTTTCTTACGGTAAACTTAATAACGTAGAATCATTGATATCTAAAAAAGTTGCTGACCATTTAGGTTTAAAATGGGTATTTATAGATTATGAACCTATTGTAAAATTACTTTATCAAAGTGAAAATATGACGCAGTATGATCACTTTTCCCATCGTGCCGTATCCTTACCTCATAAACAAGATTATTTTGCCGTCCATCAATTAAAAGAAAAACCATTGATAGAAAAAAATGCTATATTTATTCCAGGGCATACTGGTGATTTTTTAGGAGGAAAACACGTGCCCCAAAAAGCTTATGAAAGTCATTGGAATAAAAAACAAATAATTAACCAACTATTAAAACAACACTATAACTTATTTAAGTTAACTAAAAAACAAAAAGATATTTATTTTCAAAAAACAACTACTATACTCCCATCACAACCTAAATTAGGTGATACATCTTCACAATTGGATCATTGGAATTGGCGCGAACGCCAAGCTAAATTTATTGTAAACTCCTGTCGAGTCTATGAATTTTATGGGTACCAATGGTACTGTCCGCTATGGGATAAAGAATTGATGGAATACTTTAAAAAGTTGCCAATAAAATTTAGAAAAAATAAATGGCTATATAATACGTACATCAATAAACAAAATGTAGTTCTAGAGATAAAAGAATCAAAGTATAAAATCTCATTGGCTATTTTTTTTAAACAAATAATAAAAACAATTATAAAGAAAACGAAGTGTTTGGATTTTGTAATGGTTTTTAAAGGGTGTTTAGATATGAAATTACATTTACTATGCTTGGACGCTACTCTTTCAGTAAAAGAATATATAAGATTAAGCTTACAAGGGCATAGAAAGATTAATGGTATTGAGTTATTTTTGTTTAGTCAGAGATCTAAGAAATGAACTTTTTAGTTACCGACCCAAATTATAAACATACCTTTCATGTCATTTCTTACTTGATTTAAAAGTCGTTTTGGGGGCTATTTTAAGTTAGTAATTTTAAAATTCACATCTCTTTTAATTTCAACTATACTATACTACTTATGACTAAACTAACAATCATTGGTGCAGGACGTTGGGGGAAAAATCATATTCGAACGGCTCATGAAATGGGTGTGTTGGGTGGTGTTATCGATGCAAATCCGGAGTCATTGGCGAAAGTTCAAGAATTGTATCCTGATGTCCTTGTATTTGAGTCGCTAGATACGCCAGGTGCGTTGGATAATCAGGCATATACGGTTGCAGTACCGGCAGAACATCATTATCCAGTGGCTAAGACCTTATTAGAGAACAATAAACATGTGTTGGTTGAAAAACCAATTACGTTAAATGCGAAAGATGCTGAAGCGTTGACTCAGATTGCTAAAGATAATCAATGTGTATTGATGACTGGACATTTATTGTTGTTTCATCCGGCTATTTTAAAAATTAAGGATTATATTGATCGTGGTGAACTAGGCAAATTGCAGTATATGTATTCCAATCGTCTTAATTTAGGGACTGTACGAACAGAAGAAAATAGTTTATGGAGTTTTGCACCTCATGATCTGTCTATTTTTCAGTTTTTAACTCAACGTTATCCTGAGATTGTTTCCGCAACAGGGGGTGCGTTTTTACAGCCTCATATTCACGATACAACATTAACGACATTAAAATACCCACAAAATGTCAGTGGTCATATATTTGTGAGTTGGTTACATCCATTTAAAGAACATCGGTTTGTTGTGGTGGGTTCTAAAGGTATGCTTACATTTGAAGATTCAAGTCCGAATAAAGAATTACTGTTTTATGAAAAAGGGATTGATTTTGTGAATGGGGAGCCTATTAAACGAGAGGGAGCCACTCAAACATTAGCGTATGATCATGCGCAACCGTTGCAAGCAGAACTACAACATTTTTTGGATTGTATTGCCGGTAAAGATCAAAATAATAAAATTAGTGGTCAACATGGTTTGGATGTCTTAAAACTATTGGAACGCGCGCAGTACGCTTTAGATGGTGTGCCTGTTTCTTAATTGATTTAGTCATGACGTATTTACATCCTACTGTGATTTGTGATGAGACAGCCCAAATTGGGGTAGGTACGAAGGTGTGGCAGTATAGTAGTATTCAAAAAAATGCTCGAATTGGTGAGGATTGTATTTTAGGGCAGAGTGTAAATGTGGGACCTAATGTAAAAATAGGAAAAAAATGTAAAATCCAAAATAATGTGGCAGTTTATGAAGGGGTGGAATTACATGACTATGTTTTTTGTGGTCCGTCGATGGTATTTACTAATGTTATGGTCCCAAGAAGTAAATATCCGCAAGCAGATTCACACTTTTATCTTAAAACAGTGGTGGAAGAGGGGGCTTCAATTGGCGCTAATGCAACGATTGTCTGTGGAATTAATTTAGGGAGACATTGTTTGATTGGGGCAGGTGCGGTTGTCATTAAAAATGTACCTGCGTTTGCGGTTGTAGTCGGTAATCCAGCTCGTCAGATTGGATGGGTATCAGAGGCGGGCACGATGTTGGATTTTTCGAGTACGCAGCAGGTATTTTGTGAAAAAAGTGACCAGTGGTATTTTATTGAAAATGATGTTGTAAAGGAGAAAAACGAATCATGATTCAAACTAAAATGACAGTTAAGTTATTGGACTTAGATCGGCAATATGATCCTATTAAAGAAGATGTAATGGCCGCGATTCAAGATGTTTTTGACTCGAAGCAGTTTATTATGGGGCCTAAAGTTCAGGCATTGGAAACAGAAATTGCAACTTATACACATACGGCTCATGCAATAGGAGTGTCTTCTGGAACAGATGCGTTATTAGTTGCGTTAATGGCATTGGATATTCAACCAGGAGACGAAGTCATTACAACACCATTTAGTTTCTTTGCAACAGCAGGGTGTATTGCTCGTTTGGGGGCAGTACCTGTTTTTGTCGATATTGATCCGCAAACGTATAATATTGATCCAGTATTGATTGAATCTAAAATTACGGATAAAACAAAGGCGATTATACCGGTTCATTTGTTTGGGCAAATGGCGGATATGGAAGCGATTATGACGATTGCAGAGACGCATGGGTTGAAAGTCGTTGAAGATGCAGCGCAAGCGATTGGTGCTAAAGCCATGTATCGTGGCGAATTGAAGCAAGCAGGATCTATTGGCCATTTGGGATGTTTTTCTTTTTTTCCTAGTAAAAATTTAGGCTGTTGTGGTGATGGGGGAATGGTGACAACAAATGATGCGGAATTGGCTGAAAAATGTCGTGTTTTACGTGTTCATGGTTCTAAACCTAAATATTATCATCATGTGGTGGGTGGAAATTTTCGCTTGGACCCGATACAAGCTGCGATATTAGCGGTTAAATTACCATATTTAAATGGACAACATGAAAAACGACGAGAAAATGCAGCTTATTATAATGATCAGTTATCTTCTTCTTATTTAACTCCTTTTATTAAAGAAGACTATTATATGATATATAATCAATATACCTTACGCAGTTCGAATCGTGATGTTATTTTAGATCGATTAAAAGAGTATCAGATTGGTTCGGTGGTTTATTATCCTGTACCTCTTCATTTACAGGGATGTTTTGCTGATTTAGGATATCAAGAAGGGGATTGTCCAGAATCCGAAAAGGCAGCAAAAGAA
>CAXFGY010000076.1:0-7272 GCA_964002605.1 uncultured Candidatus Marinamargulisbacteria bacterium | reverse complement strand
AATTAGCAACATTTAATTCGTTAGTTGTTAATTTAAATAATCAAGTATATGCTGGTAATAATTCGGTTAAAAAAATAGCGTATTATTCAGATACCTATATTGCAGATACGATTGTTGATTCATCACTGTTGAGTAATGAAGGTATTATCGATATGGCTTTATCTGATGATGGGCAATATTTATATATCTTAGATTCTTATTCTATTCATAAAATAGCTTTACCTTAATTTAAATCAAGTACACCCAATAGCATTATTTTTTTAATATTTTTTACATCATAATTATTTTTATTATCTCAATTTCATTATGATTAATGATATATCAAAAAATATCGATACATTTTAAATATTCAATTAAAACGATTAATGAGTATATAAAGAAGTAGCGCTTTAAGGAGGAGTGCTGAATATAAATTAATAATAAAGGAGAGAATAATGTCAGATTTACAAAATACGGCAGGAATTATTGAAGCAGGTAAGGAAGCAGGAGATACGTATACTGAAAGTATTGATGCCATTCACGAGAAAATCACAGATGAAGATACAGAGGGAGCTCAGTCAGCAATCGGAGAAATGGTAGGTGCCAGTTTAGAGTTAACTGAAGCACAAATTACAAAGGATGTTACTGAAGGTACTGCAAAAGCGGCGATGAATCAAGTTAAAGCAGGTGCTGGGGAAGTCAAGAAATCCGGTGGGTAATTATTATTTCTAAAAATGTTCTAGAATAATTCATCTAGAACATTTTTTAACTTTTCTTACAGGAGTTGATTAAATGTCAAATCAGATAGTAGATATCAATTATCTTGCGCAAGGAACATCTCGTTTAAAAGATGTGTTTCATACAGAATATGATATAACAACGTCCTTCTACTCAATGTTATCGTTTGTTTCAAGCAATATGAGTGAAGAAAAGAAATTTTCGCTTCCAACTGGCGTGATTGTTGATCCGACTACTACTGGGGGAATGCTTGCGACTAGTCTTTATATACAACTTTTGCAAGCGCGGCAAGATATGGTGCTAGGTATTACAGGGGCGGTTAAAAATCTTGAAAAAAAATGTTGGAACATGTCTTAAAAAACAGAAAGGAATACCGTTATGACTAATATGTCCGAAGGAAAAATACCATTTTCACAAATTAAATCTAAGCCTAGTTTTTTTAATTTGTTTCGTGTTAATGCCACTCATGGATTAACTGTGGGTTATGATTCTATTAGACGTTCTATTACTGAATATATAAGTTCAGCAGAAAAAGATATCTCTAATACTCATAAAAACACCTCTTCATCTTCTTTAGATTCTGGGCTATCACAATTAACAATACTTAATCCAGTTACTAATCAAAAAGCGGCTGAAATGAATACTAAGCAAAATTTTTCGTCCTTAGCAAACGGTATTTCAATTCCAGAGTTATTAAACGCTCAAAATAAATCTGCTACTAATTTTTCATTGCATGCACTAATTGCTAGTCATTTAAATACGTTTAAACATAAAAAAAACAAAATAAATGCGAATTCAGCGGATGACATTGACGATAATTTTAATGAACATGACAACTTAGAGTCTGATCAGGTAATCAGTTTTATTGAAGACAAAATTAAGAGAAGTGATCAAGTTAAGCCCATGAATTCACTTAATGACTTTTTAAATTTAAATAATGAAAAAAATAAAAATCGTAGTTCGTTTCAACATTATAAAAACTATGCCAACAAAATAAATGATTTTTTTCAAACATTACGGTTGCTTTTAGGTCCGGCTGAACAACTTGATCAATCTTTATCAACGCAAAATAGTATTGAGCTGACTTCTAAAGACGCAGTGTCAAAACCAACAACTGAGGATTTATTAAATTCTTTTAATAAATGGTGGGAAACAACGGGAGAAAACCTTCCTTTAGACATTTTAACTTCTTTTTATATATCTTTAGAAAATGCGCCACAAGCATTAAGAGATATTACTTCTCATCAAAGTGATTATGTCACAATCAATGCAATTCAACAGTACCATTCAACGATTAAAAAGAGGCTATTTGGAAAATATCAAAATAACCCTCAAATAGATATTAATCGCTTCTCCAAAACACAATTACAAAAACTAAAACAAAACGGGATTTTAAGTTTAACGAATATTTTGACTAAAAAATTTAACTATGATGATATACATCAAACCTTATCTAAGGATTATAGTCCTGAAGAAAATTATGAGCTGCATCACAAAATTCGAAATAGTTATCATGCACAAGATAGCTTTGAGCGTATCGATATCACAAATAAGCAGTCGATTAAAATGATTAGCCCAAATGGCCATCAATATACGTTAGATTCATTGCTTAATAATGCGCTTAAAATTAGCGATAATGTTGATGATACTTTATCAAGTTTAACTGAAGTTTATACTGTTTTACTTGATCAAATTACAACAATGACAGGGTTATCAGAGAATACGTTAGTATCAAAAAAGCCGATTGTTCATTCTACTCCAAATGGTCAATATGAAATGACAATTTATCCCAAAGGAGAGTGGCAAGCGTTAGTTGATAATACAGGAAAATTGCCTGGCTATGTAAAAAAAACAAATGAGCCTATTACGCTTACCTTTAATTCGAAAAAAGCAGCGTACCAGTACTTTGAGCATATCCTTGCTATTACAACAGCCCTTAGCGATTGCCTTGCTCCTCATTTTCATCGTACTGCAAAATCAACTTATTATTTGAATTCGCAAAAGAAAACAAGTGGGTTAAGGCTATTAACAGTTAAGGGCAATCAGCTTTCATTAAATTACCCGTTTAATACAAACTGTGTAGAGTCGGAAGAATTTTCAGCTGTACTTTCTCAGCTAGGAAAAAAAGTACAATTTAAAACAACACTACAAGTAATGTCTAATAATATTTTTAATATGACAACAACTAGCGAACATAAATTAAAAAAAGAAAAGTATAATAAAGAAAAACAAGATCATGACGATGCAGAGGATGAGCGAATCAAACAAGAACAAAAAGAAAAACAGCGTAATAAAAAACAAATTAAAGAACAAGAAAGAAAATCGTTACTTAAAGAAAAGGAAAGGCGTGCTAAATTAAAAAAACAAGCTTTAGCAGCACATAAAAAGGAGAATAAATAATGTCTTCATTTCAAATTGACCCGACGCAATTTACGGATATTGAAGAACATCCCTATTATAAGCAGCTTAAAAAAAAGATGAAAAATCAGTCAAAAAAAGCGACTGAAAACCCGATTAAACAGCATCCTAGTAAGGATCACGCTGATTCAAAAAATACACATCGTCAATCTGAATTTAATAGTGATTCTTTGATTGACATTGAAGATCAAGTGAGATTGTCTGCTACAAGTTGGGAGGAAGATTACTTATCTGACGCTAACGATAAAGATAAGGCTGACTTTGATCTTAATAATAGGGTGAAAAAAGAAGAATCTATTCAAAAAAACAATCGTCATTTAATTCAATTTTTAGGATATAAAATTAATCTTAAGCATCGTATTCCAGAGCTTAAGGAACTATTTCGGTATAATATGATTCAGTCTAGATCACACAATTATTTTATCGCTAAATTTTCTCAATTTAAAATTGGTGTTGTTGGCCAAATTCTATCTTGGTTGGGCGTTCCTATAGTGACTTTAAAAAAAATGAAACGAACTGCATTAAAAGAAGCCTTTGATGAGAATATTGAAAATATGGGTGAAAATATTTATCACACTGAATTGGCATTACTTGTTTATGGGAATAATAAAAAATCAAAATCATCATTAAAAATTTATCGAACAACTCAAACACAACTCATTAAGCAAATGGAAAATTTAAATCGTTATGGATATTGGTCTGAGTCAAAAATACTTGAAATGCGGTACAAACAATTAGCCAAAATTCGAGAAGAATTTGTTAAAGAAAAGCTAGACTTAGAATATGAATATTCTTATCAACTTCAAGCAGGTGTTTATTATGACCAACAATAGCAATAAGCAATCTTCAAACCCTAGGCGGGGTGCTAATATTTATAATATTACCTTAGGTGATTTGTCGCCGGAGCATTCATTAACTGAATTGAAAGACAAAATACAGCAATTAGATCAAATGCTTAAGCGTGTTGATCAGCGTTTAAACCGTTATGATACTAAATTAGTTCAATTAAAGACTATTTCTAAAAAAGAACAGAAAAAAATGAATATAGGTCTAAAACTATTTAATTTATCTGATAACAATTTGTCTAACCAAACATATTAAGGAATTTCACAATGACAATGATCACAAACCCCCATTTACATGAACAAGCAATAGATGCTTATAATGCGCAGTATAACGATACTAAGGAAAAAGATTTGACTAGTGATGAGGTCACTAATGAAGATCGTAAAAATCAGCAAGAAACCTCAACAAAAACTCAAAAAAGAAAATCACAACGAAAAGAAAAGTCGCTTGCAGTTTCTGTTTTAAATCGTAATATCGATTTAAAAGCATTACGTGAAAAAACGAACCATCAAAATCAGACGACTCAAGAGGAAAAAAGAACCCAAAAATTAAAATCACGCTTTAAAAAAGAATATCGTCACTATTTAAACGATACTTTTCAACGACGTTCCATGACGGCTATTCATGATCAAGTGAATTTGTCTAATAAAGCGTTAGTTAAAAATAATCAAAAACAAAAAGCGCATTCAATCCAATCACATCATAAGACTAAACTGAAATCAACTGAAAAAATATTACAACAATATATTCATTGTTTTTCTGAAGAATTAATTCAAGATTCACCTAAAAAACGTGAAAAATCAAAGGTTGTTAAAGAAAAGTTATTAAGTTCAGGTGTTTCTCCTCGGCAAATTAAACAAACAGAATCCAATATTAAACAGTTTATCCAAGCTGATATTAAAAAAGAAATTCGAAAGCGATTTTTAAACTTATCTTTATTATGCGAAAACAAAAAACATTCTTTTGATCTTTATGAAAACTTTAATGAATTTAATGCGTTAAATAAACTCGCACAAGAAACGGGTGTATTTGGAGAGGGTCGAAGTTCGCTTCACAAAGAAAAAGCAGTTGTAAAATCTGAATTATCACAATTTGTTGCGGATGAACTTGATAGACGATTAGTTGAAACGCGCTTAAAAACAAATGAGATTGGTCCATTAAAAGACACATTTAATCAACTCAATAACTTGTCTCGTCACGTTCAATTTAATGCTTCTGAATATATTAAACATGTCCAAAATAAACTAAATCATTTAGGTTTAAACTACTTTGTTGCGCCACATACAAGAGGGACATTTGATACAACTAGAACAAGAAAGTTTTCTAAAACAGTATTTAAAAAAAAGAAACCCACTTTTTTTAGTGATATTGATGGTGAAGTTGATGACTCCATTGAAAATCATTTACGTTCACTATATATTCGCCAGTATACGACGCCGTCAATTATCGCTCAGCTTAAATTGAAATTTAAAATCATGAAGTTTCAATCTTATATATCTCATAATGATTCGGAGCTTTGTTTAAACACGCTGCTGACTGAATCAAAGCAATTGGCAAAACTACGATTATCTTTTATGTTGCGAGAATCATTTGAGGAAAGAGCAACGCTCCCTGTGCTTAGTGGTTCTGAGTACCGTTTAATTAAACGAAGAATCAAATTTATTTTAAAAGGATTAAAATCCTTAGGTTCTCCTGTATCACGTAGTGAACAAAATATAATAATGCATCAATCTAATACCGCAATCTTTACAATAGTTAAAGAAGACTATATTCAAATTCAAGTGCACTTGGAAAGCAATCCTAAAAATGTCATACTAATAAGAAAACGAGATCAATTATTACAAATATTGAATCGCTTAAAACAAGAAACTAAAATTAATGAATCGATTAAGCCCAAACTAATGCAGGATATGAGTTTTCTATCAGATATTTCAATTACTGAAGCGGCTTAGAATTCGGCAAGGATAATAAACTAATGTTAGATTTATATATTAATTTTAAAAATTCACTACAATCACTGATGAGAGCATTAGAAGTTGCTGTTAACAATGCACAAAATACTGATACAGCTGGCTATAAAAATCAAAAAGTGACGTTTAAGCAAGTATTTAGAGAAGCAATTCATTCAGGTACAGTAGTGACAAATCCCATGCATACTGGAAGTGGGATTGAAGTATCCCGTGTTGACACAGACTTTTCGCAAGGCTCAGTCAAGCCCGCTGGTCCACTAGATGTTGCTATTGTTGGTAAAGGGTACTTTCTTGTGGGGGATCCTAAGCAAAATCAATTTAAGAGAAACGGTAAATTTATTACAGATTTTAATAATCAATATATCATTGACGCGGAGGGTGAAAAGGTATTGGGATATAAAGTGGATCCTAACACGGGTTTACCCAGTGATAATAAATTAGTTCCCATTGAAACAAATGGAGAAGTTGATATTGGATTTATTGATGGAGGGATTCTTGTTTCAAACTTTAATAAAGCAAAAACGTCTAATGATATTTCACCAACGCCAATGTATCGACTCGCCCTATCTTTACCGCGAAATGAATCGGGTTTAATTCAGAGGTCTGGTGTGTTTCAAGAAACAGCGTCTTCTGGTAGTCGTCTCAACCCTGGGTTTTCAGACTCTGCTATTTCCGATCAAGATTTATCGGGTCAATATGGCAGTATCAAAGCAGAGTCTCTTGAAGGATCAAATTTTGATATTGCTAAAATTGCCTTGGAAATGAATCTACTACAACGTTCAGTTTCAGCTACTCAAGGGGTCATTGATAATGTGGGTAAGGTCTTGAGTGGTTTAATGTCTAAAATAGGGGGTTAAAATTACCTATTTCTTACTATGACAATTACAGTTATTGATTATGGGGTAGGCAATTTACAAAGTGTTAAAAAAGCCTTTGAATACTTAGGGGAGACGGTTGTTTTTGCAACGCATTCAAAAGATATTTACAGGGCCAATAAAATCGTTTTTCCAGGACAAGGAGCTTGTGGCCATGCTTTATCTTATTTGCGTCAAAATGAGCTGGTTAATCCGTTGTTAGAATGTATTGATAATGGGATTCCATTTTTAGGGATTTGTTTAGGGTTTCAGTTATTATTTAGATTTTCACAAGAAGATGGCGGTCAAAATACATTAGGTCTTTTATCTGGGAGTGTTAATTATTTTCAAGGTGCGGGTTTAAAAGTGCCTCAAATCGGTTGGAATTCATTAACTCTTAGTAATAAAAATGATAAAAGTTTAGCAGGTATTCAGACTGGGGATTGTGTTTATTTTGTTCATTCTTT
>CAXFGY010000075.1:0-7294 GCA_964002605.1 uncultured Candidatus Marinamargulisbacteria bacterium | reverse complement strand
ATACAAAAAATTGTATTTTAATAACAATCAACACTATATAAGACTATTATATAGTGATTGTCTTGCGTCTTAGCAAAAAAATAATAATGTTTTAACAAGGGGGTATCATATAGTGAGTTTTAAACAATATAACTGTTTTATTCGTAAATTTATTGCTTATATATTGGTTTTAAGTTTTGGTTTAACAAGTACAACATATGGTAGCTGGGAAAGTGTATTTTATGATGGGGGTTATTATTCTGATACATCTTCTGTTTTTATTACTGCTGATCATCCACTGACTACTCCTGATAGAAGTCGAATATTAGGATATGATATTGATGAATTTGGTAATCATTACACATTAGAATCAGAAGCTTCAGCAGATGCAGTTCGACTTTTAAAATATAATTCAGATGGAACATTTAATTCAGTTATTAAAGACTCTGGTATTGCCCGTTTTCGTGGTCTTTTAGAAGTTGATGCAAGTAATAATCATTATTATATTGGTAACAATGGTGGTAATGGATCTAGCATGGGTCAATATCATAAAAATGGTAATTGGACTCGTTATACCATCGATAATAATAATAACCTACTTGAGACAAAGAGTGGTAGAGAATCTCCAGGTATGATCAGTATTGCTGAAGATGGAACAGTATATGGTCATGAAAATTATATTCGTTATACAACTGTAGATTTTGTCACTAATGGTAGTGCATATACATCTAATAGAATTGGTGTGGATGTATATCGAACCAATAGAGACATGCTTAGACCTAAAACAGATCTTCGAGTGCTTGGTGCTGACAATACTCATTTCGATGAACGATTTCACCCTCAAATGATTTTAAATGAAGAGGAAGTTACTTTAGCTGATGGAACAACTAAGACAAAACATTTTTTATATTCGCGTTTAGGACGAAAACAATATACTAACAATGATGGACACATATTTAAAACAGATGTAGAAACAGGCCGTACTTATAATTTAGTAGGTGATTTAATGGCACGTTATACCCTAGGCACACTAAATGGAAGTTCCCGGCAATATACTCATCCTTTTGCTAATAATGATTTTTTACTGGGTCAACATATGGAACTAGGTGTCAATACAGGTATTGGCGTTAATACTTTAGGAGATGTTCTATTTGTTAATAAAGACCGTAAACTTAGTTCTCTAGATCAAGCAACGGGTATAGTAACAACATTTGGTACTTCAATGGATACTCATAATCACTTTGAAATTGATCCAATTACCAATGATTTATATTACAATACACCCTATGGTATATATTCCAATGCTCCTGGAATTATTAGAAAAGTTGACTATATACCTCAAGTCGAAGTCAGTCGAACTGCATTCAACCAATTAACTGATACTGTCGCGAATGGTGCCACTATTATCAATACAATTACAGGTACAATTTTTGACGAAAATGGCTTAACTTATGAAGGTAAAAATAAATATGGACGACAGATTCAATCCTATGACGCTAATGGCTTTCGCTCAGATGGTATTCATCGAGATACAGGTACGCAATTTAATTCAAATGGCTTAACAATGACGGGTTCTGAGTACAATGCGGCCGGCTTTAACAAAGATGGTTTAAATGCTGCAGGTGAGTCTGGTTGGATGACTGCAGAATATAAAAATACAGTATATGAAGTACAAAATACTCAAATTCTTCCTGCAATAACAGGTGATATTGATCCAAACCATAGTAGTGCAAGGTTTTTTACATATGATTCAGATGGGAATTTATTTTATGCTACTCAAGAATACCACCAAAAAGAGAGTAGTCATCATTATCAAATTATACGCGTTGATGCAATAACGGGTGATAAAACTCTCGTAAAGTTTGCAGATGATACTAATAGCCATGTACAGTTCCTTCAGTTAGATAATAATGATAGCTTACATTTTGTATATAAATCAGAATTACATAAAATAACAAAGGATCAAATGACAGATTTTATTAATACTGGGTCTACAATAAGTAATACTAAGGTGTTTCCAAATGGCGTCGGTATGTATGGTTTTTATCTAAATTATGCTATTCTAAATGACGGGTCTATTGCTGTTAGTGATTACTATAATCATTATGGGTTTGGTAAACATCAAATTATTAAATTAACTCCTGATGGCTCTGGTAATCATACAGCAACTGCGTTAGGAGATAATGATGAAAATCATATTGAGGGAATAACTAAAATGATTGATCCAGTGACAGGTGAAGAACAAATCATTTTCACTGAACGAATCTCAGGCGTTAAATACATTAAAAAATTGGATCTATCTACTGGTGTATCAACCGTATTAGCTGGAACAAATAATGGCTCAGCATCAGACGATAAACAAGGTACATTAGCTGGTTCATACTACAGCAGTTTAGGTGTAAATAGTAAAATAACTGGTGTTCATTCTACATTGACTACTGATCATCATGGTAATATTTATTATTCTAACGCAAATACTCTGCAAAAAATAAATTATGATACAGGAATGTTAGAAACCGTTTGGCAAGCAGATGTTTATCAAGCTGGACACTACACCATAGAAGATATTTTTATTGATAATAATGGTGTTATTTCAATTCACCATGGTGGAAAATTATTAACTTTAGAAGAATTTAAAGGAGGATTTGTTTATACACCTCATACGTCTGGACCTGCAGTTCACTCAATCACAGGGACTGAATTTGATGATAATGGATTGACTATCACAGGATCTCGTTTTGCTTCTGATGGGTATGATGCTTATGGTGTTGATGAATGGGGCTATGATCGTAATGGTAATATTGCATATGATTTGAATGGCTTTTCTTTTAGTAGTGGCTTACATGTTGATACTGGAACTGCATTTAATACCGCAGGTATTTCACAAAATGGAACGCGATATGATAATAATGGTTATAATGTAAGTGGTTTCACAGTGAATGGAACTCATCAAAATGGAACGATGTATGATGATAATGGTTATAATGTTGAGGGATTTGATCAAAATGGTGTATTTACTGATGGATCAACTGTTAAAAATGGTGAATTAGCTAAAAACTTTTTCATGGAACATAAAGTAGAACGAGATAGTTTCTTTAAAACATTAGTAGAAACTTCTAAAATTACAAAAGCAGGTGATACTAAGTTAGGTCGTTTTTATGTTCGAAATAATACACGTGATGGCTTTGAAGTTTCAATTGATTCCGCAGAAGGTGGCGTTTTACACCCAACAGGTGTAAGTGAATCAACATTAGATGGTGAGGTTGATATTCCCTATAGTATTCATATTAGTAAAGAAGGTGATATTGGTGTCGGTATTGATGAGACATATGAATTTAGTTCTAGTGATTTAGCCAGTGCAGCTGCAAATCGAAATTCACTAGATGCAGCAGGTATTATCGGAGTCACTATATTAAAAATTGCAGGAGGTGGTTCTGCTGCGAGTTCTGCAACAGATGCTAAATTTGAATTATTTGTAAATATTCAAGATGATAGTAATGTAATGGAAATGGCTGGTACTTATAGTGATACATTAACGCTAACCTATAAAGATCATTAAACCATCATTAAAAGATTAATCAATTTAGTTCTTTTCATTTTTTATTAAATCAGCCACAATAACTTTACAATGTTAACACGGTTATCCATTCGACATTTTGCGATAGTAGATGAAATTGAAATTCAATTTAATCCTAATCTTTCAGTGATTACTGGAGAAACAGGGGCAGGAAAATCAATTATTATTGATGCATTAACATTATTACTAGGAAAACCGGCCTCTAACTCATTAATTAAAGTTGGGTTTGAAAATGCATGGGTAGAAGTAACTTTTTTAATTGATGATACTGATAAGCATCAAGATTTATTGATGTATCAAGACAGTGACTCTCCGGCTATATTTACTTTTTTTCGACAAATATCTCGTAATAAAAGTAATTTTTCTCGTATTAATGGACAAATGGCACCTCTTAAAACACTTAAAAAGTTACTTTCTCCCCTACTCTATATCGTGAGTCAACATCAAAATATGAGTATCTTAGATCCAACCATACAAAGACAATTGATAGATGATTATGCGCAATTAGAATCAAATAATATTTATAAAACATTTAAATCATCTTTTTCTAAGTATCAGCTACTTAAGCAACAATTAGAAGAAAGTCCATCTGGTTTTGCTCAATTACAACAAGAACGTGAATTTATTCGATTTCAATTAGATGATTTAAAGGCACATGAGTTTACCACTGATGAAGAAGATCGTTTAAAAGCGTTAAAACAACGTTATAAAGTACGCAATAAAGCAATTAAATCATTAAATGATATTCAAGATAAATTTCATCAAATTAATATTCATTTAAATGATATTACGAAAGCATTAGCAACATTTCCTTCACAAGTAACTGATAACGTTGAAGAAACATTACAAACTATTTTTTCTTCAATTGAAATCCCTTTAAATTGGTGCCAAAAAGAATATTCATCTTATACAAACTGCGAAAAAGTTAATATTGACGATATTGAATCTCGATTAGATTTAATTTTTAAGTATAAAACTAAATATCATGTTAATCATACGCGAGAGTTAGTTGATAAAATTAATATATTAGAAAATCGTGATTTAGAACTCACAAACTTACTAGAAAATAGTGAAGAACTAAAAATAAAACTAAATAATTACCACAAAACCTGTCTTGATCAAGCAATGAAAATTCATGAAATCAGACAAAAATCGGCTAATGAGTTAAGCAAGAAACTTGAAAAAGATTGTTTAAACTTACAGTTTTCTTATTGTCAGCTACAATTTAACTGTCTTTTTGAGCCTAATAACTTATCTCAAACTGGCGCAGATCAAATGGATTGGCAAATAAGCACAAATAAAGGAATTCCTTTAGGACCATTAGCACATGTTGCATCTGGAGGAGAATTATCACGATTAATGTTAGCCATTGAATCGTATATGGCAAACTTACATTCTGATTTAACATTAATTTTTGATGAAATTGATACGGGAATTGGCGGCATAACGGCACATTCAATTGGAACTTATTTAGCTAAAATCGCTTCAGCTCAACAAGTTATTTGTATTACTCATTTACCACAAATCGCACAATTAGCGCAACATCATATTCAAATTGAAAAATATGAAACTGATTTATCAACTAATGTTAAAGTAACATCACTCACCCCCTCTGAAAGAAAAGCAGAAATTAAGCGTATGGTTGGAGGAGATCTAATTGCAACGGCGTTAACTTAATAACTGAACTATAGTAATGAAAAAAAATGATATTATTTCGATCACTATTGATGGGTTAACAATTAAAGGTGATGGATATGCAACTTATAACAACCTAACGATTTATATTCCTAATACGCTGCCTCAAGAGCAAGTTAAAATTAAAATATTAAAAATTAACCCCAAACATGCATTTGCCAAATGTCTTCAAGTCATTTCCCCCCACCCTTTACGTCATTCACCACAATGTAAAATTGCAACTCAATGTGGTGGCTGCCAACTTTTACATCATCACTATAATGACCATCTTAATTGGAAACAGTCACAACTGAAGCATTTATTTCCTAATGATAATGTATTATCGATTAAACCCAGTCCGGATCAATTTGGATTTCGTAATAAAGGTCAATTTGCATTTCAATATCATCCTAAACATGGAATTCAATTAGGGCTTTATGCCAGGGCCAGTCATCGTGTGATTGACACTGAAAATTGTGATATTCAACATTCACATATTAATGACGTTTTAAAACTAACACGATCTTTTTTTAAACAACATCCACTGACATGTTACGATGATATATCAAAAACAGGGTTATTACGTTACTTAGTCATTCGAACCACACTTACAAACCAAACAATGGTTATATTAGTAACAACCTCTCCTCATATTAGTCATTTAGATCTATTTGTTAGTACATTAAAACGGTTAAATCATATTAAAAGTATTTACCTAAATGTTAACACGTCAATTACAGATAAAATTTTAAGTAATAACCTTATTTTATTATGGGGAAATCAAACAATTGAAGAAAAATTTAATCAAACTCGTTTTAGAATTTCACCTCATGCCTTTTTTCAACTTAATTCCAAACAAGCCTATCAACTTTATAATGATATTAAATTAATCATCAATACAGTTAATCCAAAACATATTTTAGATTTATATTGTGGAACAGGTACAATTGGTTTATTTACTACTGATAAATCAATTTCATTAACCGGTATCGAATTAAACAAAAATGCAATTGAAGACGCAGTATTTAATGCTAAATTAAACGATCAAAATGATGGGATGTTTTTACAAGGAAAAGCAGAAAAAATATATCCCACCTTAAAAGTGTCCCCAGATTGTGTAATTCTGGATCCGCCACGCAAAGGATGTGATCATATTGTTCTTCAAACATTAAACCAACATCTACCTAATACGATTATTTACGTATCATGTAATCCCCAAACCTTACAGCGTGACTTAGATTATTTATATCCACAATATGAAATCATACAAATTCAACCTTATGATATGTTTCCGTTTACCCCTCATATTGAAGTAATGGTTGTATTAAAACGAAATGGGATTGCCAATCGAGATATAAATAATTGATTTAATGAAAAACGATAATGTTTCATTTTAATATCTTTTCGAGTTAAAAATATACCTTTGTCAACAAAAATAGATCGAATATTATTAATTGTAACAGGTACTTTAATCCCATTTTTATCGATTAAACTCATTTGAATTTGATTGGCTGATGTATACACTTCCGCTTTTGCTTTTCCTAATCGAACGCGTTCAGATTTAACAATATCACCTGATGACCAAATGGGATCAAGTAATATAGGCGTCTCATAAAGTGTGCCTTCAATTTCCTCTAAACAGCGATTTCTAATAATCACTTTAAAAGTACCCATTAATTGGTTATGTTGATCCCATAGTTTTAACGTTTGATTTAAAAAGTAATACTTTATTTTATAATGTGAAATTTCGGTTTTATGTTTAAATAATGTCATTGTTAATGATAACTGATTTTTTATTTTATTTTGAATTGGGTTTACCGTTATATGAGTTGGAATAACGTCCCATCGTTCATGTAAGATGGCATCGTATAGAATCGCTTCATAAATGGTAACTTGATGTAAAGCAACTTTTGGATTTTTATACCAATTACCATAGTTATTAATATTATTCCCATGTAATTTTGATATCCATTGGGCATCAGTAAGCACTTTTTTAAAATCAATGTCTTGATTTGAAGAATCTTGTTCAAAAAATTGTTCAATATTACCCCACATTGCTTGACT
>CAXFGY010000074.1:0-7361 GCA_964002605.1 uncultured Candidatus Marinamargulisbacteria bacterium | reverse complement strand
CCTACAATGCTAATGTCAGCTGAAGGAGCAACATTAATCGAGCAAAGAAAGAGGATAGACTCGCTAAAAAACGAGATAGATCAACTCAATTACGAAAAAGAATTACTCATCGAAATGGGAGCAAGTCTCTTATCAGAAAAAGAAAAAAACGAATTAAAAATTAAAGAATTAGAAAAGCAACTACAGAAAGTCATTATCAGAAGAAAAATAGTTAACAAACCAGTAAAACCTGATATAAAATGTTAGTTTGAAAGTTTTTCTGATTAACTCCATTTTAAAATTTTTATTGCATTAATATTATGTCTAAATACGATGATTTTAGCTATAATAGGATCTAATATGTATAGTTTAGGAATTAACATGGCCGTTCAGCCGTATTCATTTGCCATTACAAAAGAAAATGAAGTCGTGGAGTCTCGGATATTTGAGGCGACATACTGTCAGTCAGAATCAATGATTACATTGATTAAATCAGCATTAGATGACCATACAATACAGTTTGATCAATTAAGTAGCGTGGGGGTTACAGTAGGCCCTGGACAATATACTGGAATCCGTTTGGGTGTTGCAATGGCCAATTCAATTGCAATGGCGGTATCAACTCCGATTGTCAAAATGACCACATTCGAAGCATTACTTTATCCTTATTTACATCATAACGGGATTTATTTAGTATGCATACCTGCTAGAAAAAATGAGTATAATGTGCAGTTATTTGCAATTAAAGATAGACAAGCAAAAGCCCTTACACAATTTTTTTCACTTTCAGTAAAACAGCTGAGCATTAGCTTAAGAAAGTTCACAGAGCCGATTCATGTTATTTCCACAACGGGTGTTGAAAAACAGGGGCTTCATCAATATATAACCTCGTATATTGATGCAGTTACAGTTGCTAGGTATGCATATCAAAGAAAGATGACCAAAAAACAAGTTCAATATAAAGAAGTAAAACCGATTTACTCTCATCAGCCTAATATGGGTGTTTGAATATATCAGATAAATGGGTAAATATTTTAATATGATCCGATTAGTCATAGCAAGTATATTTTTAGTAATTATGGGAGTGCCCAGTTTAGCGATTGATTCAATTATTCAAGATGAATTAGAAACGACAACGACAACAAGAGCCACCGGTATGGGAAATGCGTTTACATCATTAGCTCATAGTGAAGGCGCCATACGATTTAATCCAGCTGGCCTAGCCTTGAAAGGGGGGCAATATAGTTTTCAGTTATTAGATTTTAAAGCAAAAAAGTATCAGCATAATTATTTTCATAGTATCTATTTGAGTCCGTATGCATATAGTTATTCAAAAATGGTAGAAAAAAATAATCATGAATTAGTGATGCATTCATTTGCCTATGGTCAAAAAGGATCTAAATATCTCGACTGGGGAGTGAGTATTAAAAATATTAGAGGCAAAAGTAATCAGTTAGAGTTTTCAGGAATTACATCAGACTTGGGTATAATGATTCATTTACTGCCATTTATGGATTTGGGAATTGTAGGACGTAATATTATTGATAAAGATATTGATATTGCTCCGGCATGGTTAACAGGGGCTTCATTATTTACCCCAAAACGCAATTTAATGATTTCAGCAGATCTTTTACATCAATCCAGTAATAATAAGTCATCAATAATTGGTCGTTATGGACTGGAATATGCGGTAGCTAAGGGTTTTGTTGCGAGGGGGGGCTGGGATGATGATCATTTAACAGCAGGAATAGGTCTTGTTTTTAAGTCTTTAGAAGTTGAATATGGGGTAACATTTAAGCCTAAAAGTTATGATGCCGATTTACATATGATTAGTTTTAAATTAGGGAAGGGAACAGAAATTGATCAATTTAGAAAAAAATATAGTATTTTAAAACCCAAATCATATGCCATTATGGAGTTAGGAGGAAGAACAGTTGAAGGAAAAACAGAAGTAAGTTTAGTTAATGGACAAAAAATAGGCTCTAATGAGTTAATTCAGTTAATTCGATTTGCTAGAGAAGATTCATCCTGTAAGGGGTTTATTATTCGCTTGACCCAGTTTAATAGTCAATTATCTGGGTTTGGTTTAGTGGATGAAATTAGATATGAATTAATGAAAGCGAAACGACTTAAAAAAGAAGTGATTGTCTATATTGATCATTGGGCAACATTATCTGAGTATTATCTCGCTTCAATTGCGGACACAATTTATATGCCTGAACTTGGGACAATTAGTCATTTAGGGATTGAGTTAGAAGTACAAAAAATAAAACAATTATTATCTAACTTTGGTGTAGGTAATGATAGTATTGGTTCAGGGGCATTTAAGGATCGATTAAGTAGTGAGACAGATGTTTTATCTTTATATGAAAAAAGAGAGGTAGAAGATTTTGTAGGAAATTTATATAACCATATTTTATCCAATATTCGTTACGCAAGACAGTTATCAGATCAAGCGATATCGATCGCATTTACAGGACAATTTATTACAGGCGCTCAAGCCAAGACATTGGGTTTAATCGATGAATTTGGGTATTGGAGTGAGTTACCAGAAAAGTTAGAGTTAGGAGAAAAAAATGTTGAAGATAAAATTGCGGGGTTAGCATTAGAAGCATATAAAGAACCAACACCTCAAGAAACTTTTTTTCCACTATTTAATCGAATTGCAGTGATTGAAATAGATGGTCCTATTGTAGAAGGAAGAAATAAAAGTAATTTGTTTTTTGGAGGCAAAGTCACTGGTGCTGATGATATTGAATTCGTTATAGATAAAATTAAACAATCTCCTGAAATAAAAGGTGTCATACTGCGTATTAATAGTCCAGGAGGGAGTATGTTTGCAACAGCTCAAATTTATGATGCATTAACTCATTTAAGAGCAAAAAATAAAATAGTTTATGTATCGATGGGTAATATCGCAGCTTCAGGTGGGTATTATATTAGTTTAAATTCAGATAAGATATTTGCTAATCCGATTACAATTTTAGGTAGCGTTGGCGTCATTTCATCATATCGAAATTATCAAGATTTATATGATGTGATTGGAATTGAACATGATGTCATTTCAACTGGTGAATATATGAGTGTTGGTAAGTCAAGAAAAGCATTAAGTGTGAAAGAAAAAGCAATGTTAGAGAGACATCAAGATTATTATTATCAGTATTTTGTAAATAAATTGATCCATCATCGGCATTTCTCTGAAAAAGAAGCGTATACTATTGCTCAAGGACAGTTATTTTTAGGTAAACAGGCCCAGTCATTATCATTAATTGATGAACTGGGTAGTTTTCAAGATGTAATTGATGAATTATCTTTAAAGTTAGATATTATTGATCCAAAAGTAATTACTTATCAAATAGAACCTGAGTGGGAAATGCCACGTAGCCTATTAAGAGGGATCATAAGCCCCCTGAAAGGAATTGTGAATTCATTAAGTATTATTAGAAAGAGTTTGGCAGATATAGATAAACCAAAATTCCAATGGTAAATAAAATACTGACAATAGAAATAAAGAAAAATAAGAAAAAACGATAGATTATTTTTTGTTTATTTTTATGTTGATTTTTAATTTTTTGTTCATAAATAGATAGCTTTTGCAATATTGGATCAGTAATGTTCACAATTAAAAATTAAGTATAAATTACTTTGAACGATAGATAATGCGGCCTCGAGTAAGATCATATGGGGAAAGTTCAAGTGTAACAGTATCACCTAATAATATTCGAATATAGAACTTACGCATCTTACCAGATACATGAGCTAAAATTTCTTGACCAGTTTCAAGTTTAACTAAAAATTGTGCATTGGGTAGACATTTTATGATTTTACCACTAACTTCAATAATTTCTTTATTTGTTGACATTGATTTCTATTATACTATTTAACTGTAATTTGTAATAGCTTGCGATTTTGATTTGTAATTGCAAGTTTTCCTGGTAAGTTAGTTGATTTATAGGTGGACTTAAGTTTACGATATACTTTTCGAGCAGAGTTAAATTCTTCTGGGTTCACCCACATAAGGTAATCGATTGTATAGTTTGTGATGACCATTTCTTTAGATTCATTAGAAATTGATTCAATGGAATCTATGATACCATCTTGAATTGATTCTAATTCATCAACTTTAAATGAGTTAGGCGAAATTGAGATAATCGTTTTATATTGAAGACCTTTAGTAACATCTGATTTCCAGTAGTTAGAAACACGATTAAGCAAATTTCCAAGTGATTGTAATATTGCTTCTTCAATAGACACAAAGTCATCGCCGCGTCTGGCTTTACTATGACCTGTTTCAGAGCCAAGTAATCGTGCAGTGGAAGTTTCAAAGGCACGTAATGTTGCGGCATATTTTTTTGTTTCATATTCAGACTCAGACGATGAAATATTAAAGTCAATGTAAACATCACTACCTAAGCTTAATGCTAATTCATAAGCAGCATCTTTATTACTATTATTAAGTTGATTAGCCGCAAATTGATTTAACTTTTCCTGTTGATCTGGCAAAATAACATCATATTTTTTTTGGGTCAGTGCGCCTTGAATAACCCCAGCGGCATGTTTATTGGTATCGTTTTTTTGTAATGCATCAACGATTGTTTCTTCTCCTTGCAATTGAGGCATTACCATAATAAAAGGCGTTCCAATTAACTGGCTTAGTTCTTGACGAGATTGAATAATATTATTTTGTTCTAAGTTTTGTATTAGTGAATCACGATTGACTTTAATTTGTTTTACAATTTTAATACCTTCAGTATTATTAAGCGTAATTTTTTGTTTGGGTAATGCATCTTCATAAACAATAAAACGATCAAGGTTTTCTATTATAAAAAAATCTTCTTTAATCCTATCAAATGTTCTTTGTTCTTCTAAGGTACTAAGAATAGGATCTGTTCCTGAAAATAAAAGCGAGTAAATAGCCGCTTTTTTGGCATCTATAGAGGCTTCTTGAATCCCATATTGAATAATATCTTTTTGACGCGCTTTTTCATTTTTATAGTCAGAATAATAAATTCCTGTTGCTTCCAATAGTACTTCTGATGTAGATGTTGTATCAATAATAGTCGCTTGTTTAGAGTAAGGCATCGTACTTTTTTCATCAATTACAGGTTTTTCACCGGCAGCAAAGACGATTGATATTGAAAGTAGTGTGGCTAAAATTATTTTTTTGAACATAATAACTCCTTTTAGTAGGCATCAACAATTAAAAGTTTTAAATACTTTAGCGTGTTTAAAAATGAAATTCAACTCCAGTAGATATTTTAAGACCTCCTAAACTAGAGTCTTTTAATGATTTAGAGACTGTTTCTTGATTAAATTTATATTCATAATCGAAAGTTCCACTAGATAGCGTCCATTTTTTTTCAATCATAACAAACAAACTAGTAAGAGGGGATATTAATTTTTCATATCCTGATTGAATAGCAATACCCAATGTACTAATAGTAACATCACTTAAGTCTGTATGTGATGTAAGAAGATATAAGCCATCTATCCCAATTAAAGTGCGCAGAATAAGACCGTGGTTACGGTGCCAGAATTTCTTTTTAATACCTAAATATCCTGAATATAGTAAAGGAAGCGTTTCAACATGAGTTTCTCTCATATTGGTCAATTTTGAATCATTAATATCATTAGAATAGGATAAAAAACTTCCAGTAGTGACTAGATCAATAAATAGTTGTGATATTTGTGTCTGTTGAGCGATGTTATAGCTAAATCCCAGTTGTAGTCCAAACGCTTTATCATAATTTTTATCTAACAAGTGAAACGTCTTTCCAGAGACAGTATCCAGAATAAAATCATTTTTTTTAATAGAGAGATTACTATGATAAAAAGGCGCAAAGTTAATTGATAATTTATAACGTGGATCTTCTTCAACCCAGCCGCCAATCGATTGATTTTGACCTAATTGTTGCGTTAGAGTAGAGTAATTATTATTTATTTTAGTATTTCCGACTTTAGTAATATAGCCAAAGCCAACTTGTTGAGCTTTATTTTGGTTGTTTTTAGATAATATCCATTCATAAATATAAAAGGTATCATCTAGTTTTATATCCTCCTCTTTGCCAATTCGAATATTATAACGGTTTTTATTTGCACCAATAATTTGGTCTGTTAATTTAAATGCAGCTAATTGACGTGTTTGAAGTTTTAATTCATCAAGTAATATTTGTAGGGCATCTTTTTCAGAACTATAAATTGCATTTTTTATAACACGTTTAGCATAGGTTTTATCAGAAAGGTGTTTAATGAGATCAATTTCATATTTAGTTTCCGCCTCAACTGTTTGTGTTACTATAATTTCGTTAACTTTAGAGTTAGCATAGTCAATATGATACCATAAGACACCGCCAGATAACGTCGTAATTGATTTTTTACTGCCTACTTTTGTTGGAGGATTAACACGAGTATGACTATGAGTTAGAAATGGAACAAAAATATAGCTTGTATTTAAAATGATATCTAATTGATCTTGAGTTAAGGCTGAACTTTTCCCTTTAATTTCTGCAAAAGTAACTTTTTGCTGATGTTTAGTTAATTGTTTTTGACGTAAGTTTATATTTTCAGTGCTATTAATAGCAGATTTTAAAAGTGGAAGTAATTGAGTATTAAGAATAGTTTGGATTTGATCAGAGTCTACAGTTGAAATTTGAGAGATTTTAGATTTAAATTGAGTTAATATTGTACTAGGCATTTTGATATAGTTGAATCTTTCAAGTTTTAATTGATTATGAAATTGTTGGTTAATATTTGACTCATTTTTGTAAAAATGATCTCGAGAAACATTTTCTGAAATTAATGTAATATCAAATGAAGTAACCGATTTTTGAATATACCGTTGATTTCCATTGAATTGAGCATAATTTTGGTGTGTAATGGATTTTGATTGATAATTTTTTTTTGAAATTGAATAATTAATACGTTGCTCTTCAAGTTTTGTTAGGTGTTCATTTATTTGATTTAAAGAAGATAAGATTGAATGGGCCGTTATAAATGTAGGACTAAAAAAAATCTTTAGTACTAAAACAATAACTATATAAGATAGGGAGTAAGTTTTTAAATGAAGCTTATTATATTTATTGTTTAACATTTTGAGATAAAGTATAGCGTATTATTTTTATATCGTTAAATTAATTTATGAGAAATCATTAAGATATTTTTTAAAGTATAGATTTTATTTATTATTTAATTGATACTATTTAAAAATAATTTGAGGATTAAGCCTGTTACAGGGTAATGAATAAGAATTTTTTCGTAAACTGATTAGTTATCATTATCAAAAAACCCTCTTTTTAAAAGAGGGTTTTTTGTTTTATTACTGACAGTAAAGCTGAATGACTGATGGTTACTTAATATTAAACACTAACTGTGCTTGAATATTA
>CAXFGY010000073.1:0-7365 GCA_964002605.1 uncultured Candidatus Marinamargulisbacteria bacterium | reverse complement strand
ATATTTACAAAAATCACTAAAGACGTGTTTAGTTATGAAATAAATACCATAAAAATAACCACTCAAATCAAATTAGAGTTATATATACCAAACTTATTATATTACCCCTTTTTTATCAAAAGAAAATTTTATTCAACAAGCTTGGGAAACGTCATAAATTACAAATCAAGAATATTTGTAATTATTTTTTCTGTTTTTTCATATATCATTGGTGTATGCATTATGGATGTAAAACACGCTTCATAAGCTGAAGGGGGGAAGTAGACCCCTTGTTCTAGTAAATGATGATAAAATTGATTGAATCGGTTAATATCACTATTTTTAACATCACTTAAGCATTGTGGTTTTTTTTCAGAAAAAAATAATGAAAACATTGATCCCACCTGAGTTACTGATATTCCATATTGTTTAATTTTATCTTGTAAAGCGTCACAAAAAGATTGCGTTTGCTGTGAAACTGATATAATACAATTGTGCTTTTTAATTTCAGTTAAAGAGGCAATTCCCGCAGCCATTACTACTGGGTTTCCAGATAAAGTTCCTGCTTGATACACCGCTCCTTCTGGGGAAATATGATTCATAATTTCTGCACGCCCCCCATAAGCACCGCAAGGCAACCCACCCCCAATTACTTTGCCTAACATTGTTAAATCAGGCGTGATTCCTAATAACCCTTGTGCTCCATTAGGATGTACTCGAAACCCACACATTACTTCATCAAAAATTAAAATAGCCCCTGTATTTTGACAGCCTGTTTGAATTGCTTCTAAAAAAGCGTTTGATGGTCTAATTACACCCATATTTCCAGTAATTGGCTCTAAAATTACTGCTGCAATATCTGATTGATAAGTTGAAAAAACTGTTTTAACTGCATCAATATCATTATATTCCAAACACAGCGTATCTTTAGCAGCTTCCTTGGTAACTCCCTTACTATCAGGAACTCCTAATGTTAACCCCCCTGAACCAGTGGAAACCAACAGTGCATCTCCATGACCATGATAGCACCCCGCAAATTTAATGATTTTCGATTTTTTTGTAAACCCACGTGCTAATCGAATAACACTCATTCCTGCTTCTGTACCTGAATTTACTAATCGAACTTTTTCCATATTTGGATAAAAAGATTGAATTAACTGTGCTAACTGTGTTTCTTGTTGATTTGGTGCACCAAATGATGTTCCTTTTGCAGCCGCAATTTGAATTGCCTTAATTACCGTTGGATGTGCATGCCCTAATAGCATTGGCCCCCAAGATAAGACATAATCTATATATTTTTTTTGATCTAAACTGGTCATTGTTGCACCTGTTGCAGATTCAAAGAAAATGGGGGTTCCCCCAACGCCTTTAAACGCACGTACAGGACTATTAACTCCACCGACTAATATCGACTTTGCTTCATGAAATGCTGCTTCTGAGTGAGTCTTCATTGTTATGAATTGGCTTGTAAATATGCTGCTATTTTTTGTGCTGCATAACTCACAATTAACTGGGTGCCGGCGCGTTTCATTCCTATATAAATTTCAATTAATGCAGGTAATAGTTCAATTGCACCCGCTGTAGCTGCATGGTGTACCATGGCATATTCTCCTGATACATGGTAACCCACAATCGGTAACATACTTTCATTTGCTAACCGATTAATCATATCTAAGTAAAATCCTGCTGGCTTGACCATTAAAAAGTCAGCACCTTCTTCTGTATCTAATTTCGCTTCTAACAGGCCCTCTTTGCATTGCGCTGGATTTAATTGGTGATGATGACGATCTCCTGTAAATTGTTTTGATCCCGCAGCATCACGAAATGGCCCGTAAAAGTGAGACGCATATTTAATGGCATATGACATAATACTAATAGATTCGAATTTATGGGTATCTAATGCCTGACGAATTGATAGTACCATTCCATCCATCATCCCTGACGGGGCAATAATATCGACACCTGATTTAGCGTATGATAATGCTATTTTTTCTAGTGTTGCTAATGTTTTTTGATGATTAACGCCAGACTCCGTCATTATTCCACAATGACCATTTAATGTATATTCACATAAGCAACAATCTGCAATTATAACTAACTTAGGAAACTTTATTTTTAATTGTCTGATGGCTTGTTGCACAATGCCTTGTTCATCATAGGCGCTGCAAGCATCTATTGCTTTTTCTTTAGGAATTCCAAATATAATAACGGCTTTAACTCCCACATCAAGTGCGGATTGCACAAACGGAATCATGGAGCTTAAGGAATGTTGGTTAACACCTGGCAATGAAGAAATAGGACTTAAATCAGCTAAATTTTCATTAATAAAAACGGGTAAAATAAACTGAGAAGAATGTAAACTATTTTCTCTTACTAAATCTCGCATATACGATGTTTTTCGATATCGCTGTAAACGTTGTTGTGGATACATTAGTACACTTCCTTATTGAGTTTATTATACAATACAATGTTGGCAATTGAATACTTTAATTTTAATCTGGAAGTATTGTGGTCACTGGGTGATTTGCTTAATTTATGCTAACCTGTCATCGGCTAAATGCCAATGTAAATCTTTATTGATGCTAACTTCAACAATATTTTCTGCATGGTCAAGTAAATCACGGCATTCTTGACTTAAATTAACTAAATGTAACTTTTTGTTAATCTTTTGATAACGGTTAGCAATAAATTTAATAGCTTCTAAACCAGAGTGGTCATATACTCGTGCATGCTCAAAATCAATAATGACATGTTCGGTATCTTGATAAAAATCAAATAAAGATTTAAAAGATGTTATAGATCCAAAAAATAATGCACCTTTTAATTGATACGTTTTATACCCTTTCGCATTTATAGTTGTTGTTACTTGAATTTGTTTTCCTTGTTGCCAAGCAAAGACTAAAGCTGAACTAATAATTCCAACAAATACGGCTACTGCAAGATCGATTACTACCGTAGTAAGAGAAACAATTATAATAATAATATAATCTGATCGCGGAATTTTATTAAATAACCGTAAGCTTGTCCACTCAAATGTTCCAATTGCAACCATAAACATTACACCTACTAACGCGGCTAAAGGGATTGACTCAATAAACATTGCACCAAATATAGCAAAAAACAATAAACTAGTTGCAGCAACAATTCCTGATAATCTACTTCTTCCACCTGCTCGAATATTAATCATACTTTGCCCAATCATGGCACATCCGCCCATACCGCCAAATAGTCCATTAATAATATTTGCAACTCCTTGCCCAATACTTTCTTTATTGCCTCGTCCTCGTGTTTCAGTAAGTTCGTCTACAAGGACTAAAGTCATTAATGATTCAATTAAGCCTACCGCTGCCGCTAAAATAGCATAAGGTAATACAGTTTTTATTGCGGTTAAAGAAAAAATAGGTAATTGAAATTCAGGTAAGGTGATTGCAATCGTTGTTTTAGAAGGATCCATTCGTTGAATAAAATCGAGTACTGTATAAATTTCAAAGCCCCATTTTTTTAGTATAATTGATATTCCAGTAACAGCTATAATAGCGGCTAATGTTGCAGGAATTGCGGTTGTTAGGCGTGGCAAATATTGACTAATTCCCATTGTAATTATAATTAAAATAATCATAATGAATAATGGTAGAGCAGACATTAATTGGATAACGCCATTTGAGGAAATATAAAACTGAGAAAACTGTGCTTTAAAGATGATTATCGCTAAACCGTTAACAAAGCCTAACATGACTGAATGTGGAATTAATCTTACAAATTTTCCCCACTTTAATAACCCAAAAATAACCTGTATACCCCCCATTAAACAAACCGCTAAAAATAAATAACTTAAGGCGACTTCTGGTCCATGTAATTTAGTTTGAGAAATGACTAAAGGCGCAAAAATAACAGCGACCGCGCCTGTTGCGCCAGAAATCATTCCTGGTCGGCCGCCTATAAGTGCTGTAATTAAACCCATCATAAACGCTGCATATAATCCTACTTTAGGATCAACATGAGCAACAAAAGAAAATGCAATTGCTTCTGGAATTAAAGCCAAAGCAACTGTAAGTCCTGATAAAATATCGTTTTTAATATTTTGTGGTTTCTTTGTAATTAATGAAATCATTTAGCTAGAAAGATTTAAGCGCTAATACCTTGGCTCGTTAAATAGTGTTCCGCATCTAAGGCTGCCATGCAACCTGTACCAGCAGAAGTTACAGCTTGTCGATATTTTTTGTCTTGAACATCTCCTCCTGCAAAAACGCCAACTTTAGATGTTTGGGTTGTTCCTGGTGTTGTAATAATATATCCCATATCATCTAGATCAAGTTGTCCTTCTAAAAACTGTGTGTTAGGTGTATGACCAATGGCATAAAATAAGCCATTTACGCTTATTGTCTCTGTTTTTTGTGTTTTATTATTGATAAATTTAACTTTCTCTAAAACAGAATGGCCTAATACTTCTTTTAATTCTGTATTCCACATTATTGTAATCTTAGAATGATTCATAACACGTGATTGCATCACTTTTGATGCGCGTAAATGATCTTTACGAACCATCATATAAACATGGCTAGCAAATTTTGTTAGATAATGAGCTTCTTCACAGGCAGAGTCACCTCCACCAATAACGACTAGGGGGTTATTTCGAAAAATAGGTAACCCTCCATCACATACCGCACATGCTGACATTCCTTTTTGCCATAAGTGATTTTCACCTTTAACACCTAATCGTTTAGCAGTAGCGCCAGTAGCGATAATCAAGCAATGTGTTTGTATGATCGCGTTGTTTACAGTAACTTGATAAGGTGATTTAGATAAATCAATGCTAGTTACTGTTTTAGTTTCAATTCTTGCACCATTATTTAATGATTGATTTCGCATTTGTGTCATTAACTCAATGCCTCCAATCCCGTCTGGAAATCCAGGATAATTTTCAACATCAGTGGTAGTTGTTAGTTGTCCACCAGCAGCAACACCTCCAGCCATTTCTCCTTCATATAAAATTGGGTTAAGTTGCGCGCGAGCAGCGTAAATCGCTGCGGTATGACCTGCTGGACCTGATCCAATAATAATTACATTTTCAACATCATTCATTTTATCTCCTAATTAAAAAAATCAATAAATTGATTGTTTTTTTGAATTTCGTCTTGATTTAAAGACACATTGTCACGATTTGTATCATACTCTTGAGGTGCTTTGTTCGACCAAAATTTTTCAATACTAACATATTCTTTAGGACTAAAATCTTGTGCAAGTTTTCCAGTCAGCCAATTGATTTTTTTTGATACGAGTTGTCTTGGTTTAGGAAATTTTTGTGCAGGGACTTGTTTTAAAGCTTCAACCATGAATTCTTTCCACATTAGTGCGGGTACCCAGCCTCCAGTTATTTTATGCATTGGTGAGTTATCATCATTTCCTACCCAAGATGCTGTGACCAGTTGTGGAACAAAGCCGACAAACCAGGCGTCTCGATAATCAGAAGTGGTGCCTGTTTTACCAGCAACAGGGCGCGGTAAATTTGCATTTTTTCCTGTTCCATATTTAACAATTCCTTGCATCATTTCGACTAATACAGCAATTAAGTTACTATCAAAAACTCTTTTTTCATAAACTTGATGTTGATATAGAGCTGTGCCATCTCGATCTTCAATTTTTAGTATAGATATAGGCTCTACTCGGCGTCCTTTATTAGCAAAAACACCATATGCTGAAACTAAATCAAGCATTGTTACTTCATTTGCTCCTAATGGTAGGGATAATACAGGTTTTAAGTTTGATTTAATTCCAATATCTTTTGCAACTTTTACTACTTTTTGAGGGCCAACAAAGTAATTTAATTTAACAGCGACTACATTTACTGATTTTTCGAGTGCTTTACGCATTGGTATTTTGCCAATGTATTTTTGGGTATAATTTTTTGGGGAGTAAGGGCCTTCAATTGTATTAAATGTTACTGGCGCATCTTCAATAATTGAACCAGGTGAAAACCCATTTTGTAATGCGGCTAAATAAAGAAAAGGTTTAAAAGAAGACCCTGGTTGTCTTTTGGCTTGTACTGAACGATTAAATTGGTGGTCTAAAAAGTCATTTCCACCTACCATGACTTTTATGTTTCCGTTTCTAGGGTCTAGCGATAGAATTGCGCCTTGGTTATAATTTAAACTGGGCACTTTTTGTTTGTGAACCCACTTTGGGGTTTGTCCATATTCAATGTATTTTTTGACTACTGCTTCTGCTTTTGATTGCAGGCTATAATTCAATGACGTAAATACTTTCATTCCAGATGTGTAAGTTGCTTCTTCTCCATACATATCAATTAGTTGTTTAATGACATATTGGGTGAAATAAGGTGCTTTATATCGTAATTTTTTTCGCTTTTTGAGTATAATCGGTGATTCATAAGCATTTAAAGCTGTATTGTTGTCAATTAAACCTTTATTTTTCATTAAAGAAAGGACTATTTTTTGGCGGCTTTTAGCCTTGCCAAAATTCCTAAAGGGAGTATATAGTTCAGGTCCTGTTAAAAGGCCGACTAACATGGCGGACTCTGCCAGTGATAATTCCTTTGCCGGTTTATCAAAATATAAATTAGCGGCTGATTGAATTCCATATGAATTGTGTCCCCAGTATACTTGATTAAGATACATTTCTAAAATTTCTTCTTTGGTATAATTACGTTCAATACGTACTGCTAAAATTGCTTCAGCAAGCTTCCGTGATAGTTTTCGTTTTCGTGATAAAAATAAATTACGAGCTAATTGTTGTGTTAGTGTACTACCTCCTTCTACAAATGCGCCTGCGATTATGTCACGATACAGTGCACGTGCGATCCCTCTAAAATCTAGTCCATTATGGGAATAAAAATTACTATCTTCAACTGCAATTACTGTTTTAATTAAAATAGGAGAAATGTTTTCGATCTTGATATTACTACGGTTTTCTTCACGATGAAGTTCAGCAAGAATTATACCATCTTCAGAATAGATTTTTGTGGTTTCATTAGGCACATATGATTCAATTTGACTTACTTCAGGTAAATCATGAGAAATCAAAAAAATTATGCCACCAAAAATAAAACTAAAGCTAAAAAAAAGGACTATGGTAATTTTAAAAAAATATTTGAGAGTATGTTTGATTCGTTGTTGGCGATAGTGTTTTGCTTGATAAAGTGCACCTAATGATCGTTTATTGTTACGTTTATTTTTTAATTTTCCTATTGAATATCTTGATCTAAAAATCACTGTTTTTTTCCTGCTATTTTTTTAAACTCATTTAAGTATACCGTTTAGTATAATTTTCGTAAATCAATCTTTAACTATGTAGAGGCCACTATTTTTTGGGTGTATTTTATTTTAATATTATTTATATTATTTTTTTGGCTTTGCACTGCATGATTTT
>CAXFGY010000072.1:0-7545 GCA_964002605.1 uncultured Candidatus Marinamargulisbacteria bacterium | reverse complement strand
ATGTTCTTAGAGGTATTTCATTTAAAAAAGAGGGTAAAGTATTTTTTGAAATTAAAAAAATAAAAAAATTATCTAATCTAGATGCCTATATATATGAGCTGTTTAAAGAAACATTTATTCGCTTATCTTCCGTAAGGTTTATGTTTCTAGACTGCGATTCTAAGCCTAAAAAAGAAAAGTCAATAGTGTAGCTTCCTTCCTCAACTGTAAGGGAATAAAAACCATATTGATTAGTACTTGTTCCTTGCATGCTTTCTTGTAAATAAACGGTAGCTCCAATAAGATATTCACCTGACTCAACCTCTTTAACATAGCCACTTATAGTATAGTTTTCTTGTGCGAACACACTGATAGTAAAACAATTTAGTAAAAGCCAAAAAACTTTCCTTGTCATTGATGTGTAAAACTTTAAATATTATAGTTTTGAATCTGAGATTGACGTGGGAGTTTCTCATACAAGAGAATACGTTGAAAGGAAGTACTTTGATGCAACAGGAAAATTATTATTATCATTCTATCAAGTGCTATCGCAAGATCAAACTTTACCTTCAAGTTTAATTAAGATAATGTGGTCTGGTACAATGAAATTTTCTAATTTTAATGTTGTATATGATAATTTAGTTATCCAAAAAGAGTATACTGATTTTGGTGATTTAAAAACAATAATATCTGGAAAAGTGACTGTGCATTATCCACAAGATAATATTGTTATCGATCAACATTCAATTAATCTCTCTTTTGTTAATAGTTGTTTCTATGATAAATTTACCTGTTTAGAACACGATGCTTCTGAATTAGGAGCGCTTCAAATAGTTGAGCAAAACTCTCCATTTACAATTACGTTTGAACACCAAGATGGGTTGCGTGAATATACTGGTAATGCAGTGTTTAGTTTTAATTCTAACAATAAAGTTGTAGGATATTCATCTGAATTAAAAAATGAAAGGAATAAAGTTGTTGCTAATATTATGATCCCGTTTTCTATTGAGAAAGACATGGAGAATGAAGATTTTTGGTTAAGTCAAGAAATTAAAATTACGGATATCGTTGACTAATTAACTTCGTTTGAACATTGCAGCAAGTTTATTTTGGTCAAATTTAATGACTAACGGTCTTCCATGGGGGCACGTGTAATTAGACGGACATGTTAATAAGTTGTTAATTAAGGCTTCTACTTCTGTGGGAGCCATTGTTTTACCTGCTTTAATCGCTGCTTGACAGGCTTTCATCTGTAATGTCTCTTTCATTTCAAGTGTTAAATCCAGAGAAATGTCTGGGATTTCTTTAAGTTGAACAAGTAAGTTGTTAATTAAGTTGTTTATATTGCATTGAAGTAATGCGGTGGGGAGTTCTCGAACTGCAATTTGTTGGGGGCCATACGGTTCAATTGTAAATCCAAGTTTATTAAAAATATGATGATATTGCTCAAATTGTTGATAATCGCTAATTGACAATTCAATAATCTCAGGCGTTAATAACGCTTGATAACTGGGTGTTTTATTTTCAAAGTCTTTTTTTATTGCTTCATATAAAATGCGTTCATGAACAGCATGTTGATCTAAGATCCATAATTCGCCGTTAATGCCTTCTATAATAATGTAGGTGTTAAATATTTGGATGTAATTTCTTGAAATACGTTGCGTTGAATCATTGAAAGGAAGTTCAGTATTTTTAATAACTGTTTCTTGCTGGATGGGTAATGAGTGATCATGCCTCGTTGTGACTGTTTTTAATGGATCATATATTATTTGACTTGCGTTTTCAGATATAGAAGGAGTTGTGTATGATTGATTTATTTGATTGGGTAGTGGGTAATTATTAATGGAATTTGGTGGGTGTTGGTTGACAGTATTTGTAATATTAGAATGTGATTGTAATGATAAACGAATTGCTTTGGGCAGTGCATCAAATATAAACCCTGGGTTTAAAAACTTTACTTCATGTTTCTGTGGATGGATATTAACATCAATATCTGCATTGTTGATTTCAAGATTAAGTAAAATTAATGGATGACGTTGATGGGGAATTAAATCCCGATAACTTTGTGTAATGGCTTTTTGTAATATTCCACTTTTTACAATCCGTCGATTAACTGCTATTAGTTGTTTACTACGATTTGAAAAAGTATGGGTTGGCATTGTAATTAATCCATTGAATTTAATCGGTCCGATTTCAGTGTTGATTGGTATTAGTGTGTTTTTAAGGGGTTTGCCATATAGATGAATAACCAATAATTCAGGATCAGAAATTCCGGTTGTATTAATAATTTCTTCTTGATCACTTATCAATTGAAAATTAACGGCTGGATGTATTAGTGCAAATTGAATAACAATATCTGTGATATGGCTTAGTTCTGTAGACTTTGTTTTTAAAAATTTGCGTCTAACAGGAATATCAAAGAAAAGATCATTGACTGTAATTGTTGTTCCTTGAGGATGTGTTGTGGGTTCAGGTACTGAAATTTTTTCTTCGTATGCTTGAATTTGATATGCCCCTTCGCCAGTATTTGATATGATTGATACCTTAGCAACATGTGTAATACTTGCTAATGCTTCTCCACGAAATCCAAAGCTAAATAGGTTATAGATGTCATCTAGACGATTGATTTTAGATGTTGCATGTTGCGTCACAGCAAGTTTAAGTTCATTTTTATTAATTCCATTTCCGTTATCTGATATTTTTATTGTTTGCTTACCTCCATCTTCAATATTTATTTTTATTGTAGTGGCTGAAGCATCTAAACTATTTTCAATTAATTCTTTAACTATGGATACGGGACGATCAATTACTTCCCCCGCTGCGATTTTTGTAATTGTTACTGAATCAAGTATTTTTATGTTACTCATTTCTTTATAGTATCATAAAGCAATGAAATGATAACTATTTAGGCCTTACTGATTTACGTATCTTCTCGTTAAATGCCTTCTCGGATCATCATCCCCTTCGTAGGCTCATGTGATACGCTCGTCGGCATTTGCCTAGAAGCGACGCAAATTAGACATGGGTCTTGGGGGTTAGGTTTTTGCTAGGACTCCCGTTAGTTTGAAAGCGATCAATCCGAGTCCAATCTGCATGGTTTCTCCGCCTACAACTAGCCATTTGGGACTGCCGAAAATAGCAGAAATTGATCGATTACGATGTCGCCAAAGGCATAAGCTTTACAGTTTATCGCTTGAGGCAGTGGCGCAGTGTTATATAACCAAAATGAAAATTGTGAAGATTAGGCATGTCGTGACAGCGCCATCCTACCCCTATTTCTCGCTCAACAATATACTCGACAAGCCTGCGTCAGCAGGGTTTATTTAGAATCACTTTATATTTTTTGAAATTTAAAAAATAATTTTTAATATTAAATTTTTAATTTATAAGCAGCTCAACATATAATTAAATTATATTGCATTTTTTTATAAACAACATGTATGATTATACTATAAAAAAATGATAAAAATATAGCATCGTATAATTTATATTAATTGAGATAGGAGGAAAAAAATGTTGGAATTATTTTTAAAAGGTGGGCCAGTAATGTATTTGTTGGCTTTATGTTCTATGGCTTTAGTTTATATTATTGTTGAAAAGTATCTTTACTTAAAACAACAATATATTAACCCTAATGTTGTCATAAAAGCAATTCAAAAAGATTTAACTCGTTTTGGAAAAAATGAAACATTATCTTTACTTAAACAACATAAAAAAGCTATTTTTAGGATTGCAGGTGAATCAATCAAATATACGCATTTAGATCGAGATTCTAGACAAGATTATATTAAAGAAGCGTCACTTAAAGAAGTCGAGCAACTTGAAAAAAATATTTCATTTTTATCAGCTATTATTACCATATCTCCGATACTGGGGTTGATGGGTACCGTTTTAGGAATTATGGATATTTTTAATGTTATTTCAGGGGGTAATATTGGAAATCCAGAGCTTCTTTCTAAAGGAATCGCTGAGGCATTAATTACGACTGTTTCTGGATTAGCAATTACAATTCCTGGTGTTATTTTGCATCATCAATTTAGACATCGTATTGATATGATTCTTTTAGGGATTGAACAGTGCACATACAACATTAGTTTATTTATTCAAAGTAATACGACTATTAAACAATAATGTTATACGATAAAAAAAATAAAAATACTTTAAAATTAGAATTAACACCATTATTGGATATTATTTTTATTTTATTGATTTTTTTTGCAGTATCTACATCATTAATTACCCATCAACAAGGGATTAAGTTAGATGTTCCAAAAGCGGAGACCAGTACTAAAGAGCAAGCGGGTTTAGTGATATCAGTGAAATCAGATCAAACAATTATTGTTAATGATGCAGTAATTTCAATTGAAAAATTGTCTGATTTGATTGAAACCTATTTCAATCAAAACGCGGATACTCAAGTTATTCTTAATGCAGATCAATCTTTAAGCTATGCGTTTATTGTTCGAATTTTAGACCAGATACGTATTGGTGGTGTTTCGAATATTACTTTGCAAGCTCAAAAAATAACACTAAATGAGCGCTAATCAATATAGGCAATGGATTGCAATTATCATTTCAATTGTTTTTCATATCTTACTTGCGATTATTCCGATTCAAATGAGTAAGGAAATTATTTCTCATGAGAAAAAAGAATTTAAAGTACCCGTTAATATTGTTATTAAAGAAATAGATCCTGTAGCCTCATTACCTCGTCAAGAAAAAACAGTAAAGCAGAAAACTAAACACAGAACACTTCCTAAAAAACGGGGCTTGTTGCCCGGTGATCGCAAATTGCCAGTAATTTCTCAATCGATTCCTATTCCTTATCCTAAAAGTGCGATTAATAATGAATGGGAAGGAAAAGTAACAATTGCAGTTAAACTAAATTCAATGGGTAAAATCACAAAAATTACGCTTATTAAATCATCTGGCTATAAAGTACTTGATGATATGCTTATTAATGTTGTTTCAGAACACTATCGATTTAAACCAAAACGAATAATGGGTAAAAATAAAGCAGGATTATTACAAATTAGTCATACTTTTAAATTATGAAATACTTAATTTATACGGTTTATATTTTTTTAATGATATGTTTACCATATTCAATTTCATTTGCTAATTTGCAAGATAAAATTATTCAAATAGACAATGAATTTATAAAGGTGATTGTTAATAAAGGACCTTATGATTTGGGTCGTTTTTCTATCGAAACAACAAAAGGAGATCCTCAGAATCCAAATGATGATAATGAGTTACTCATTTATGGGAGACCGACGCCGTGGACTTCATATACGACAGTTAGATTAAATAATAAAAACTTTATTTTTGGAGGTAAAAGTAAGAAAACAGAACGTCGTTTAGGAATAAAAGCCAATTATGGTGAGGTTATCTTACAAAAACAGTTTGATGATGAAATTATTACAATGACAATGTTTGATAAAATACAAGTGACTCAGCGGTTGAGTTTAATCAGAAACCCAATTACTAAAGTAAAAGATACAGTTCAAATTAGTTATACTGTTTTGAATAATGATGATCGTGATCATCAGGTAGGCATTAGAATGATGCTGGATACTAAATTAGGAAGTAATGATGGGGCTCCTTTTAGAATAGGAGATAAAACGATAACATCTGAACTACGTTTTGATAAAGATCAGCTGAGTGACTACTGGCTTACTTTTGATAGTTTAGTATCTCCTAATGTGATCGCCCAAGGTACCCTTTATGATGAGGTTAATAAGATCGGTAAGCCTGATTATTTAATATTATCGAATTGGGGAACATTAGTTGATTTCCCTTGGTCATTTAAATATAAAGCGTCACGGTCTTTTATTCGTTCTGGGGAAACAGAAAAAGATACGGCTTTAGGTTTATATTGGGATCCCATTACTGTTAAGTCAAATGAAAAATATACAGTGAGTACATTGTATGGTTTAGGAGAATTAAGTGTTTCTCCTGGAGATATGAGCTTGGGTTTAACAGCGCCTAAAGAAATTCCAATATATCAAGATGATTCTTTTTTAGTGATGGGCTATATTTCTAATTCAGGTGGATTTGATGCCTATAATATTGATGTAAAGTTTAATATTCCTGCAGCTCTAAAAGTAGTTAAAGGAAAAACAAATCATTCATTTAAGCAATTAAAGTCAGGAAAAACAGTTCAAATTCCACTACGGTTACGTCCTAAATCAAAGGCAAGATCAGGGTATTATACAATTCAACTTTCAGCACAATCGACTACTTTAGAGCCCAATCAAATCGAACGAGAAATAAAGTTGTTATCGCCGCCATATCTTAACCATTCAATTGAAATCGTACCTGTTATTAATTCAAAAAATATTCAAGATGTGAATTTTTATGATATTAATTTACGCTTAAAAAATAAATCAAAACATACCATTAAACATATTGTTGCTGAACTTAATTTAACTGGAAATATTCAATTAATACCCTTTGAAATTAATAAAAAAATGATTTCAAAAGTATATACTAATAGTCATTACGATATTAACTGGCGGGTTAAAAAAAATCAGGGTGTTCTGAAGAGAATACCGATTAATATTAGTGTTAATAAGTTAAAAGAAAAATCAATTTTAGCTGAAATTTTTTCTGATACTATAGGTGATTATAAATGGGAGTTGCGACAAAGTAGAACTGAAATTCCACTTTATGATTATTTTTATATTGCGGCAGGAACGACTTCATTAACGACACTTTTTAATGAGCAACTTATTATTTTATATAACCCTAAACAACTAAAGTATCTTCATTTATCTAAGCATCCAGATATTAAGCAAAAAATAAATATTAAGCATGAGCCTGGAAAAATCAAACTATTTAATATTACGGCACAGCCTGAATTTAATTGGGATCATGTTTTAAAATTTTATTTTAAATCATTAAAAGAAGGAGAAACACAAATAGAATTAATCAATATTGTTAATAATACAAGTAAAACAGTCAAAATAATTAAATAGGAGAAAGTGAAATGACACAATTAGTAAGAAAATTAATTATATTCAGCATTATTATTAGTTTGAGTGTACCGACATATGCATTAAAGTTAACGGATGTTAAACGATCTGATCCAGGCTTTAATGCCATTAAATATAGTATTTCTAAGGGATATTTACCGGTTTATTCGAATAATACATTTAAACCTGATCAGGAAATTTCGCGCCGTGAACTTGCATTAACGATTGATACATTGATTAAACAAATTAATCAGCGCAAAATATCTTTGACTGAAACTGAAATACAAGAACTGAATCATTTATCAAAATCATTTAAAACAAATTATTCGGATTTTGATTTTAGACTGAATCAGTTAGAGTTAAATACACAAAATATGAGCAAGTCTCAGGTTCAAATTCAAGAAGAAATTACACGGTCTCATTATAAACTTAAAAAAAATATTAGCTTTTTACAAAAACAAAATATAGTTTTAAGTTTTTTATTAGTACTTAGCTTTTATTTTGCAAGACAATAAATTCAATTAATTCTTAATAGTGTGGCACATGTAGAGTTAATGGGCATTATTAATCTTACACCAGATTCATTTTA
>CAXFGY010000071.1:0-7819 GCA_964002605.1 uncultured Candidatus Marinamargulisbacteria bacterium | reverse complement strand
GTATTTCTGTATCAGATAACTCAGACTTGCCCGCTAAGCCATCTTTAATTCCTTTGATTAATGTTTTATAGTCAATGTCAACATTTTGTTGATTCATGCTTTTACCAATGTTTTGACCAATAGCATAGCTTTGCTTTGTCTTCTGATCTTTTAACTTTAACTTTGCTTCACAAGAAACAGAGCACACTAAACATAAACACAGTAAACCTAATACACTTGATTTTAAATAATATTTCACAGTAGAAACTCCTTGATTTTATAAAAATTTAATTACCTCAAAAAGATAACTTGTAACATAGTATATCATAATTAATTCATTTTTTAATACATGGGACGGTTCTGTTATAGAAAGCATCTGCATATTTCGATATTGGCTTTGTCGCGAAATAACATTCTAAAATACTTAAATTCCCGTATAAATAAAGCAATGAAAATTATACAGAGGCAACAACTGGCATTTTACGACTTTGATTTGAAAGAGCACTCAACTCCTTTATTGCAGGGCGCCCAAGAGCGCCCTAAGGTGATCTATGCCTAAAATTGGTATAATCACCTAAAAATAACAAATATCACGATAAAAAAATGGTGGATTGTCATCCTTTTTTCGTCGTCTTTCGACCTAATTATTCCTATAGTTTACGCATGAAACTAAACGGATATGAAATTTGTTGCAATTTTTGGGGGCTTAAATCGATAATCTATATATAAGACAAAAATTAGGAAGAAAATATTATGTGTCTACTAGAGTCAACGAAATTGCTACTAACGAAATATATAAGAGCACGAGGTAGTGATCAACAAACACCAGTACAAAGTACAAGACAAGAACAATTAGATGCTGGATCTAGCGCATTTCAATTTTTAGAAATTCTACGTTCAATAGTACCAACAAATTTAGGAACACATTCTATACCTTCAAAAATATCAGACATTTCTGAACGATTTATAGCAAAATTATCAGAATTTAATCAAAGTCAAAAGATTATTTATATTAATGATATTTCAGAAAAAGACAATTTTAATTTTACAGAATATGAAAATAAGTTAGCTGAAATAGGGTTTACACTAAAGGAGGGCGTAATAGAGCTTGTGTATAAAGGGAATGATCCTGCAGGTGCATTAGATAAGCTAATGGATTTGGATTTATTAATTACAGATTGCAAAGTTTCACTTAATATCATCGATTATTTACTGCTCAAAGAAGATGTAGGGACTCAACAATTCAATCGTATTATAAAGAAATAGTGTTCAGAAACATTGGATTTTAGGGTCTTGCCAATAAGAGATCACAAGATCCATTATCAGTACCATGGAAGAATTCAAGAAAATACAGACCTTGAAAACTTAGAAAAAGGAGACCATGTATATTTATATGGAAATAGAGTTGGTTTTGGCTTTAAGCCAACTAGTGAGCTCAACGGATATAATTTAGTTGTTATTGGTAAAAATGATAATAACGAGCTTTTATTTAAAGGGTTCGATTCTTTTGATGACAAAGACTGTACTTATGCTGAGATTATTGAATTATTTAAGTCTAAATTAGAAGAACCATTAACCTACGCGGATCTAGCTGAAATAGACCGTATGTATCTATCCAAACCTGATGACTACCCCTATAACTGTCACCTTACGCACAAAGAAATTTATGAGTCTTTAAAATCAAAATATTCTGAAAGAATAGACGAAGAAATTTACAAAGGTTTATCACCAAATACAGATAAAAAATCAGCATCAAAAATTAAAGTTCCGCCCATATATTTAAGTGATTCAGTTATTGGATTTGCTTTTGTGAAACAATTTAATCCACATGCCTACTATGAATTGACCCACAGGGATCCACATAAAGCAGACTCTTTACTCAAGGAGCAAACTATCTCGAAATTAGTTTTACCTCAAGAAACAGGCTTTATACCTAACTTTAGTCAAACTGAAACATTCCAAAAGGAGCTAGTAGGTGTTGTCCATGATTTTTACCAAGAATGTATAGACCCTCAGTTAGAAAAAAAACATCTAGGATTAGTTGTTCACGGCTCTCCAGGAACAGGAAAGACTCATTGTTGTGATTTTGTTATTAAAAAATTAGAGACAGAACACGGAAAAAAAATATTTAGAAAAGGGTTTCATGATGAAATGTTATCAAAAAAAGATTATGTAGAATGTCTGCAGATTATAGACAAACATGCTCGTATAGATAAAGTTATTGAAAAATTATCAGGCCAATGGAAAGACATTAATATTTTTTATGTCGATGATGTGAATGTTGATATTTCCGAACATAATTTAGTTACACAAGCGATCCTAAAATATGCAAAACTACATAATAAAAAAGTATTAATTAATGCAAACTCGAATTATTTTGATATTATTCAAAAAGATTATTCTAAGTTTACAGGATTTTTAAGAGTAATCAATGTTATAGGACAAGATTATCGTGAACAAACAGCGTGGCATTTAGGTAATCAAGTAGATGCATCTAGCACAATATCAAAAGAAAGAGAGTGGACACCTGATCAAATAAAAATATTTGAGTGGATACAATTATTAGATAAAGAAGACGATCCAGAAAAATCAAATGGACTTCTTATTACAGGAAAACCAGGTACAGGAAAAACAACGGTTATCAAAGAGGCTTTGAAAGAAAAAAAGGTGCAATGGGTTAACAATCACACTATAACGTCTTTTTTATTACAAGACTTACAAAGTTCAAATAATGAATACTTAGTTATTGAAGATATTAATGATCTACGTTTTAACTATCAATATAAAAACCTTTTAGCACAAATTTGTAATTCTGATCAGTTAAAAAATAAAGACGGAAAACCAATAAAAATAATATTAACATCCAATGGAAAAAACGACTTAATTGAAAATTTAAAAACGGATATTTTTTTAGAAAATTTAGGACCTAGAATGAACTCTCGATTTGCAGAAAAGTTTAAAGTAGTTTCTGTAGAGTCTACTGAAGATATGAGACGGCCAAGTCACACTTATGGTGCCATCCTAGATAAGGTGCCTGGTGACATTCAAAAAGAAAATATACTTGACTTAAAGGAAATTTTTAAAAAATTAACTCTTCTACATGATACAGAGAAATATGATGAAAAGGCAAAATATAGGAAATCAATAGTTGACCAAGTTCGTCTAAAAGAACAGATTGTTATCAACTGTAATGCAACGCTATCAGATTGGCGTTTTTTGCAAAAAGAATTTTTTCAAATCTTAGATTTAATGGAGGACGAAGGCAAACAGTTATTTATTATCCATGATGCACCAGAAGTATTTAAACAAGAACTTAAAGAATTAATACGTAATGATTTTCTAATGCCTTCATCTGATCAGGAAAAATATTTATCTAGAATAGGTCGATTAGAAAGTATGCAATCAAGCGACTGTCCCGAAGTAGATTGAGATGAACAGTTAATCATAGCGGTCTAGACTTAAAAAAAGGCACTGTTGCGAAATGCCTAATCGTCACAATTTTCACCTTCGTTATGGTGCGCTGCACCACTTCCTCAGGCGATAAATTGCAAATCTTAACCCTTTAGCGACATCGCAATCAATCGACTTTTTTTGTTTTGCGACAGTCCCATATTACAAAAGTACTGAGAGGGAATGAATAGGGCATATTTGCACTCACTTGACCAATGCCCATTCAAATAAGTATAATATAATCATCTTTAAAATAAGCTTCAAGTTAAACGTTAATTGAAAAAAAATTAAAATGATTTGAATACGTAGTATAAGGAGAAATGAGTGAAGCGTACATTACAACGAAATAATAGAAAACGACATAAAAAGCATGGCTTTCTAGTCAGGATGAGTAGTGTTGGTGGGCGACGAGTTATTAATGCACGTCGTAGAAAAGGACGTCATAAACTAGCGGTATAAAGGAGATATGGGTGATGAAGCCTGTATTATCTACAAAGTATCAGTCCATAAACGATCAAAAACATATTAATCATATTTTTAATCATGGCACTCAAATTAAATATCGAACCCATTATCTTTATTTTTGTAAGCGTTATCGTCTCAGTGAGTCGTTATGTATTATTACGAGTCGAAAAGTGGGAAATGCAATTAAGCGCAACCGCTGTAGAAGACAAGTTAGAGCGTTTTTTAGTATATTTAAGACCTACATTTCAAGGGAATATGATATAATTGTAGTAGTTCACTCAAATATGGTAGGATGCAGTTCAAAAGATATTTACAAAGTATTAATAAATCAGTTAAAACGTCAAGGAATATGGAATGATTAAATTAATAGTAATAAAAATAATAGGGCTATATCAGTATATTATTTCTCCTGTTTTAGGAAATAACTGTCGCTTTTATCCATCCTGTTCAACATATGCAAAAGAGGCAATGACGCAGCACGGTTTACGAAAGGGTGTTTTACTAAGTATTAAGCGCGTTTTAAAATGTCATCCATTTCACCCAGGTGGAATTGATATAGTGGAGGCGAAACAATGATTGAGTGGGGACCAATAAAGTTTTTAGTACATAGTTTTATGCTGCCGTTTTTAACATTTTGTTACAACAATATTTATGCGAATTATGGTGTGGCCATTATTTTACTTACAATAGCAATTAAAATTATTTTTTATCCTTTAATGACCAAGCAGTTTGAGTCTATGAGAAAGATGAAAGAGATTAAGCCAGAATTAGATGCACTTAATAGTAAATACAAAAACAATCCAAAAGAAAAACAACAAGCCATGATTCGACTTTATCAAGAAAAGCAAGTTAATCCATTCCAAGGCTGCCTTCCTATGTTAGTTCAAATTCCTTTTTTTCTTGCAGTATACGCGACTATTCTGAGTGAATCTTTTACGAAAATGATTCATGAACCAGGTATTAATGCGGGCCTTTTTTCATTTTGGTTGTCTGATTTATCAGTCGCTGATTCCACTAAAATATTACCTATTTTATTAGCGATATTTACATACTATTCACAAAAAATGATGATGGTGGATGCCCAACAAAAATTATTGTTAATAATGTCTCCGATTTTTATTTTAATATTTGGCCTCAAGTTGCCGTCAGGAGTTGTTTTGTATTGGGCAGTTCAAACATTATTATCAACATTACAGCAATATTGGTTAATGAGGCAACCAACTATAAAACCAACAGTCATTACAGCAAAAGCAACAGCTGTAAAAAGTAAAAAGAAAAAACAAATTAAAAAATAAATAGTTAACTGACAAAGATAATTAATTTTAGGAGGAATAAATATGGCAGAAAAAAAAGGGATATTAGGTTTTTTAAAAGGGTTAAGTCCAAATATAGAAGATGAAAAAGATCAAAGTCATCCAGGGATAGAGGAGGCAGATGTAGCGCCAAAAAAAGAGTCGCCAGGTTCTCTGAAGCAAAATGGTGAAGTTACGCCAGAAATCGAATCATTTTGTATTGAGTCATTACAAGAAATTTTACATCAAGCGGATTTATTAGGAAAAGTAGCTCTAAAAGAAAGCCAAGGGCAGCGTATTCACATTGATATTTCTGATACAGGAGATGATATTAGTCGGATTATTGGTAAGTCAGGAGCTAATTTAGAATCATTACAAATTATACTTCGGCACTTTGTGATTCGAAAATTTAATCTGTATATTAAAGTCATTATTGATGCAGATCATTATCGCCAGCGACGTTATGGCGCAATTAAAGCAATGTCACTTGATGCAGCACACTCTCTTTCAGAATCAGGGGAAACAATTAAATTAGAATCAATGTCGCCTTATGAACGAAGTGTGGTTCACAGTTTATTTGAAGATGATGATACGATTAGTACTGAAAGTGAAGGGGTGGGTCGTGAACGCTGCGTGGTCTTAACCAAAAAATAAAAGTTGCAGTTTGATACTATTGTCGCAATTGCGACACCAATTGGCATGGGGAGTATCGGAGTAGTTCGTTTATCTGGTCCCAAATCCTTGTCTATCGGGCAACAGTTATGCCCTAAAACCCATTTAGCAGCACCACGACATGTTTATTTAACTACAGTCATTGAACCTAAAACCCAACAGGTCATCGATCAAGCATGCGTTATTTATTTTAAAGAACCTCAATCTTATACGGGCGAAGCCTGTGTAGAAATCCAAACACATGGCAGTTATTATATTTTACAGAAAGTACTATCTGCTTGCGTTGAGTGCGGTGCACGACTCGCTTTAGCGGGAGAGTTTACAAAGCAGGCATTTTTGAACGGTAAAATAGAATTAACTCAGGCGGAATCAATTAGTGATTTAATTTATTCTAATTCTGATAAGTCTCATGCGGTTGCCTTAAGTCATGTTCAAGGGAAGTTATATTCATTGATTAACAGCTGTCGTGATAAATTATGTCAAATATTTGAGCAACTAGAAGGGTCAATTGATTTTCCCGATGAAGTTGAAAGTATTAATCGGACTGAAGTGATTACGTTGTTAGATCATTATTGTCAGAAGTTAAAAAAAATTATTGATTTTCAAGATCTAGGCGAAACAGTAAAACACGGGATTCATTGTGTCATTGTTGGTCGTCCGAATGTTGGTAAATCAGCGTTGTTTAATCAGCTGATTGGTACAGAGCGTGCCATTGTTACTAATATTGCTGGGACAACACGAGATTATTTAGTTGAGGCTTTTCAGTTAGCAGGGATGGTAGTTCATTTATATGATACTGCTGGGATACGAGAAACGGATGATTATATCGAACATCTTGGGATCAAAAAAATAACAGCATTATTGGCCAAAGCAGATTGTATTTTTTGGGTAATTGATAGTAGTGAGTCATTGTCAGACGCGGACATTGCAATTTTTGAAAAATTAAAAGAAACATCACGCTGTTTAATCTTAGGAAATAAATCAGATCTGCTCCCTCAAGCTAATATTTCAGAAATAAATTATCCAAAAAAATGGCAGTATTTATCAGTTTCTGCCCAACGGTCCGAAGGAATAGATCAGATTAAACAGTTTTTGTATGATCAGTTTATTCAGCAAGTTGAACACGTTGATTTAGCACTATTATGTAATGTGCGACAAGTAAAATGTATTGAAAGCGCGTTTTATGCCATGACTAATATGAAGGAAAGCCTAATTGCGAGTATAGCAGATGATATGATTTCAGTTGATTTAAAAGAAGCTATTTTACACCTTGGCGAGGTAACAGGAGCGGAATTCACAGAAGAAACATTAGATCATATCTTTTCACGATTTTGTGTTGGAAAATAAAAGGAATCGTTACAGGATAATGCCTTTATTTTGACTTTCAATGTCTTTTTCCCAGTCCATTTTTTGACTAAATAACCCTTTTCCTTTTTTGGTGCCCTTAGTATTTTTAAGATCAATCATTTGGACATTAACTGATCGATTTTTATTTTCCGGTATTTTAATTTCTGAGACCATAATAGATAGCGTACTTACTTTTTTACGTTGAGTCGTAACTTGTTGATCAAGTAGTTTAATAAACCCTTTTGAAAGACGATTAAATTCTTTAAGTAAAGAAATACTTTCTTTTGCATCTTTAGTTGAAAGCTTTTTTTTAGCCATTAATTATGATTGCTTGTTTTGATTTGAATCAATCATATGCTGTAATTTTTCTTCTTTTGTAATTAAAAATTGAAGCTCTTGTTTAAGTTGTTTAATTGAGCCCATATTTTTAAAAAATTCTTCAACAATTTGACGCTCTTCGTCATCTAACTGATCTAGATTATAAGCCCCTTCAAGTTCTGATAGTTTTGTCATTAACTCATTTAAGGCATCTTGTTGTTTTTTCTTTTTCTTTTTGACAGTATCTTCTTCTTCAACTCCTGCAGCGGCAGCTGCAAGTGCTTCCAAGCCAGTGG
>CAXFGY010000070.1:0-7837 GCA_964002605.1 uncultured Candidatus Marinamargulisbacteria bacterium | reverse complement strand
TAAGTAATTTTAAAAGATCTTAACTCTAGTCATTATTGGTTGAAAATTGTACTATTAATAAGTAATGATTGAACGTTATGCTCGAGAATCAATGAAATCAATTTGGACACTTGAAAATAAGTTTCAAAAGTGGTTGGATGTTGAACTTGCTGCCTGCAAGGCTCATGTCATTTTAGGAAATATAACACAAGAACAATATGATGATATCGTTCGTAAAGCATCATTTAATGTGTCTCGTATCACTGAAATTGAATCTGAAATTCATCATGACGTGATTGCTTTTTTAACTTGTGTCGCTGAGTATGTTGGTGATAATTCTCGTTTAATTCATTTGGGTTTAACGTCATCTGATGTCGTGGATACTGCCTTTGCGCTATTAATGAAAGAATCTGCTGAAATATTGTTAGCTGATATCGATATTTTAATGGATGCTTTAAAAAATCAAGCCATAAAGTATAAACATACCTTATGTATGGGCCGAACTCATGGTGTTCATGCAGAACCCACTACATTAGGTTTAAAATTAACCATATGGTATGAAGAAATGAAACGTAATAAAACACGTTTAATGCATGCAATCTCTCATATTAGTGTCGGGAAAATATCAGGAGCAGTAGGAAACTTTGCTCATATGCCTCCCCAATTAGAAACCCTTGTTTGCGAAGAATTAGGATTAACGCCTGCAGCGGCATCAACACAAATCTTACAACGAGATCGCCATGCAGAGTTTATGACGACTATTGCAATATGTGGTGGTACATTAGAAAAAATAGCAACCGAAATAAGAGCATTACAAAAAACAGAATGTAATGAAATATTAGAGCCATTTTCATCGAATCAAAAAGGGTCTTCAGCGATGCCACATAAGAAAAACCCTATCATTTGTGAACGTATTACGGGACTATCACGTACTTTACGTGGTTATGCATTAACAGCTCTAGAAAATCAAAACTTATGGCATGAGCGGGATATTTCTCATTCATCTTCTGAACGCATTATTTTTCCAGATGCAACGGTAGGATTAGACTATATGATGAGTTTAACCACACGGGTGATTACTGATATGCAAGTCAATGAAGCCGCAATGATTGCAAATATATCTAAGTCTTACAATGTATTTTTATCTCAGCAATTATTATTGGCAATGGTTCAAAAAGGAATGTTACGTGAAAAAGCATATCGAATTGTCCAAAGAAATGCACACGCTGCATTTGATGAACAAGTTTTATTTAATGATAAAATTAAAACAGATAATGACATTAAATCATTATTATCAGAATCAGAGTTAGATGAATTATTTAGTTTTGATCGATATACAAATAATGTAGAGTTTATTTTTAACCGCGTCTATTAAAAATACATATACTTAAACGTGTGCAATTGAAGAAGCATAAGAAGCGGTTTTGAAAGAAGAATCACCACTTCCAGGATCAGTTGTACCTAATGAAGTACATTCCTTATTCGTCAATGCAGCTCGTATCTTATCAATTAGATTCTGATTTAAATTAAAATTTCCATATTCATCATAAACTCCAGATTGTATTTTACTTATGCCTTTATTTAATGTAAGTATGTTATGAAGTAAATCATCTACTACTACGCTACCATCTGGTGCTGTTATAATTTTAATAGGGCGTATATCATGATACTTTATCATCTTTTGCCCTTCATTAATTGATGTCTTTTCTATTGTTGTGTCTATTAATTTTAGTTTTTCAGTTGTTGGGTGATTTTCAGATGTTGGGTGAAAAGTTTTGTTTTGGACAAATCCATTATCTAATGTTTCTGATACTGTTGTGCTAATAAATATTTGTTTTCCAGATTTTATATCATAAGTATCTATTTGAGCTTTTGATCCATAACGGAATCTTTTAGACTTTGTTTTTCTAGTTGCTGTTGCACTTGTAGTATTTGGTAAACCCGTAATTGCATCCGTACTCACTAAACCATTATAACTTGTTGTGGTTACTGTTCCGCCATCACTGGATGTCGTTGCCACTGTGGTTCCCGTTGCTGTTGCACCAGTTGTATTTGGTAAACCCATAATTGCATCCGTACTCACTAAACCATCATAACTTGTTGTGGTCACTGTTCGGCCATCACTTGATGTCGTTGCCACTGTTATACCCGTTGGGGTTGACTCTGCTATATTCACTGTTCCATCTAAATTTAATTTTGCACTACGATCATAACTGATTGTTTGCTTTGTTTTATCACTAAGTTTTGTTGTAACTGTTATCGCTCTTTTATCTTCTTTTAATTCATAAATTTCATATGTATGAGATCTTGAATAAAATTCAAATTGAAATGTATCTAATGGAACACCATCTTTTTCCATTTGGATTTTAAATTGACTTTCTAAATCTTGGTATGTACTTTTATGAGAAGATTCACTAGCCGCAGTAAAAACAATTATTTTTTTAATACCCAAATTAGCTAACTCAGCATGTTTAGCGATAAGTTCACTAACCCAAGGATAATACGGGATTTTACCATCCTTGTTATCAGATGGGTCGATATCATCGTTATGAGGTAAAATCGTACGATCTGCATCTAGAATTAACGTTTTTTCTTGATTCATAGAGCGTAAAAAATCAAGGATAAAGAGATTTTGCTTATGCCGGTGATGAGCGTGATTAAAAACTGAACGATTATTTTTAACGTCCAGAATAAACAAATCTCGTTGAAATATCTGCATAACTATTTCATGTAAAGGTTTCTGTTTAAATCCTTTTGATATAAGTAAATACATTTGATTTTTTATGTCTGACCATTCTGCATCAGTTATCTTATTTTCCTGTTGAGAATAACACCAAAAATCAAATATTTTTTCTATAAATTGTTTTTCTAATGGCCTGGTATCGATAGATAGCCTTGCTATTTCTTGTAATTCTTGTTCACTTTTATTCCCTTTAGAACAAACCCAAAGCTCTAATAGATCTATTAAAGACTCTTCAGTTAACACCATATTGTTACTAAACCATTTTTGCTCAAACTTAAGAATAATTCCATTTGGTTCACATTCATCAAGAATTACGTTAACTTCATAATGACTACCTCTTCCATATCCACCACGTATTGATTCAATGTTTTTTATATTTAATCCTAACTTTTGAAGTTGATCATTTACCTTTTCATGTTTAATAAAAAATTTTCGTGACGCAAAATTTTTTATTAAATATAGACAATTAATTCTAGATAAACATCTTGATGTTTCTTTAGCTTTATATAAATCTGTTCTTTTTGGAGATAATGGAAGTGATTCTCCAACAACCTTAGGTCTTCTTGATTTAAATATAGAGTTTAATTCTCTGCAAGGGTTTCTATTAATGTTAACTCCTTATATTACTAATATATATAGTTACTTATATTCATTAATATACTTTTAAAAAGAAAATAAAATATAAAACCACCATATTATAACTCAATTAATTAATCAATGATTTTTTTATATTAATTTAGTGCTATTTATACGCTTATACTAGTAATATATTGATTTTCAATGCCCTTTAATTGACACATTACTATTTTATTTTTAAAATTATTATGATCATTTTTTTTTACACAAATTCGTAAAAAGTTATCAGTATAACCCTGCCAATAGCCATTTTTTTCTTGTTCAAATAAAACGGGTAATGTTTTACCGAGAAATGATTTATAAAATGCCTGTCTTTTTTTTTGACTTAAGGTTCTTAATATCTTTGATCGTTGTGCAATTTCATTTGATGATACTTGATCGTTTAGTTTTTTACTGCGAGCCATTTGTCGTTCTGAATAGCTAAAGACATGAAAATAATGAATCGGCAAGGTCATTAAATGAGCCACTGTTTGATCAAAATGTGCTTTTGTTTCTCCTGGAAAACCCACTATGATATCAGTGCCAATACAAATATCAGGAACTGTTTCATACGCAAATTCAATAAATTCACGAAATTCTGCAATTGTATAATGACGATTCATCGCTTTTAATATATCATCGCTACCCGCTTGAATTGGAATATGTAAATAACGACATAATTTAGGGTGATCACGCATTAACATTATAATATCTTTGGGAATTGTAGTCGGTTCAATTGATGAAATACGTAATCTTTTTAGTTGATCTAACTCTAATAATGCGTTAATAACATCTGTAATGGTCTTATTTTCATAATCATATGTACCCACATTTATACCTGTAATAACAAGTTCTTGATGACCAGCTGCAATTAATTCTTTTGCCTCTCTTAAAATATCATCAAAAACACGACTACGTGCTGGTCCACGTGCAAAAGGAATCGTGCAAAACGCACAATAAAAATCGCATCCATCTTGTATTTTTAAATTTGCTCGCGTATGGTGACGGTCAATGCCAGTCCCATTAATTGTAAATGATTCACGTTTAATTTTTGAAACGATTAATTGAGGGGTATCGTCCTTTGCGTTAGCAATGATTTGGCTTAAGTTCATTTTTTCTTGGTTCCCGACGACCCAGTGAACATTTTGATAGGTTAATAATTTTTCTTTAAGTATTTGAGATTGACAACCAATAAGTGCAATTTTAGACTCATTTTGAACTCGATTAATTTTATTAATTAATCTACGGGTATCTGCATCTCCATTTTCTGTTACTGTACAGGTGTTTATCACAACGATATCGGTTGGCTGACCAAAAGGTGTAATTTTGAATTGAAGTGTTTCAAATGATTTTTCTAAGGTGGCTGTTTCGGCTTGATTTAAGCGACAACCCTGAGTATAAAATGACACTGTTTTCATAATATCTCTATTTTAACATATTCATATTTTTGTAATAGCAATTAATTTGAGTCTGAGAAAAAATATAATAATGAGACTATCGCAAAACAAAAAAAATCGATTGATTACAATGTCAACAAAGGCATAAGGTTCGCAATTTATCATCTGAGACAGTGATGCAGAGCTACATAACAAAGGTGAAAATTATAAAGATTAGGCATTTCGCGACAGAGCCATAGTTATAATTTCTAATCTAAAGCGATTGTTCAGAGCACCATAGAACTGCCTCAAAATAAAAAAATTAGATACCAATCATTTTTAAAAATTTTAATCCATTTGTTGTTTTTGAAATACCTGGATAAAGAAGATAATCAAAAAATAATTGATCATCATTATAATATTCTCGAAAATGAAAATTACTAATTCCAAATGAATTAATAATATTTAATTCAGTAATTTTTTGGTCATGAGTTGATACCAAACCCAAACTCTTCGCATTAAAAAATATATTCATCACTTTTTCTGCACCAATGAATCGGTCATGTGAATTTGTACCAGAAAAAATTTCATCAATTAAAAACAAAAAAGGACGCTTAATTTTAACGGCTTTAACCATTTGATTAATCCGTTGTATTTCACCATAAAAAGTAGATACGTTATGACTTAAATTATCTACTATCGATATCGATGTATACAAAGATAGAGGCGAACAAATTAATTTCTTAGCACATACCGGTGCCCCTGACAGAGCAAGCACTAAATTAATCCCCAACGTTCTTAAAAATGTGCTTTTTCCTGACATATTAGATCCCGTAATTATCGCTATTTTACACGCTTTATTTAACTTAACATCATTACAAACACGATCTTTAGAATTAATTAATGGATGTCCTATTTTGACGGCATCAAACTGAACATCATTATTAGTAAAATTGGGATAACATCCATTTAGTTCATAATGAGTTAACGTTGCAAAACTACTCAATTCTTCAAAAACAGCAATAGTTTCAAGCCATAATTTAATCTGATGACCAGATTTAAGCTTCCATTTATCCAATAAAATTATAAATTGAAAATCCCATAAAAAAATTAAATTTAAAAGAAAATGTAATAAAGGGCTAAATTTAATATCAATACAATCCGCCATCCAATTAAGTAACCGTATTTGCTGTGACGCTAATGTATAATTTGAAAACAACAAGTCCTTCTGGTTAGCTAATATAGAGGAAGCAAATGGTTCAGACTCAATCCAACGTAACAAATTAATGATTGCATTAAGTTGTTCTTTAAATGAATAAATAGACTTTAATAATGATGTAAGATAAATATAACTATATAAAGTCAATAACCCTTGAATAAAAAATAATGCAAATAAACTATAAATAAAATAATTTGAAAAATACACCAAACCAAGATTCAATAATAATATAAATGGCAACACTTGAATCAAGATAATAAAAAAGAAATTATTAAATTTTACTGGCATTCTCCCCCATTCTACTAATGAATCTAAATTAATTGTTTCAGTATCAGACATATAGCCCAACATCTCAAAAGATTGACACCAGTTTATTTTTAAACCTAACTCTTGAATCGCTTCTTGCCTCAATTTAATTAACTCAACATCATAAATAGGGTCATGTAACCGTTGAATTAAAAACTGTTCTCCTAAAAAAGTAGTCGTTGTATTAATCAATTGAAATAAAGAATATTGGCCAACTATTTTTAAATCATTTGAATAGGAATGATCAAGATTACTATATTGAGAACCAGTATTAGCAAAAAAAGCCCAATTTCCATTAAGACGATCCAAATACTGTTTATTAATTTTAACTAATAACCCAATTTTTTTTTGTAACTTAATGGTTTTATTATACGCAATAATCAACCCAATAAATAAGATAATTCCACTCAATAATATCATCCCAATCAAATTAAAATTACCATAGAAATAATTTAAAAACAGAAAAATCATACTAATAATCACCACTGCAATTCGCATACCTGAGATAAGATCAGATCGCTGATTATACTTTTTATTTAATAAATTATATGTAGCTACATTATTTTTAAAATATTGTGCCGTTTTAATTTGACTCATTTACATTTTATCTCAGGAAATACCATTTTTTTTCTAACTCGCCAAGCTAATACCATTGGTATAATCAAATATGGTAAAGTAAACGATAAATATTTAATTAAATTTCCAGTTTGAAAATCTCCCAAAAAAGTAACGCCAAACACAATAAACATCCCATAAATCATACTAGCAGCATACATTAAAATAGGAATACGAATCCAATTCTTTTTTTTAATTAATCCATATACAAACAACACATTAAGTGGTCCAAAAATAAACGTAGAAATTACAGTTTGAATACGTAAAAATAAAGGCATACTAATCAATAAAAAATCTGTATTTTTAGCATATAAAGTATATATTAAACGACTCAATATATTTGGACTATTACTACTCAAAGGAATCCCTAAAGCAAAAACACTATCAATACAAAATGAAGAAATAGCCAAAAAACCACATCCTAAAATTAAAAAGAAATCTACTTTTTTATAATTAAATCTCATTAAATTCTCCTCTTTTGATATATAGTAGACAAAATATAACCACATTTATCTCTCACTTCTTGTTTCTTAACAAAACCCAAATTTAAAATAATTAAATCATAATCAAAAATATGATGTGAAGGATGCCCAGTCCATAAATAATGAAAAAAAACAATTATTGGTCTCAATAAGGTTTGTATCATTTTTACATACCATTTTTCACCTATTGTTTCATCCGCAATACATAATAATCCGTCTTCATTCACAAATGAGCTAAGGTGATGGAGGACCTTTTGACAATCAGACCAATTAAATGTATTCAAAAAAAAATTAGCAAAAACAACATCATATTTTAATATTGGTCGATAACTCATAATATCAGCACAAATAAAATTAATATAAAAAATTTGTTCCTGATATAATTTTTTTTGAACTTCGTTTATCATTTTCTTAGATATATCAATACAAGTGACATCATCTGAATGACGCGCAAGTTTTAAATTAAAATCAACTGATCCACACCCTATGTTAATCATACGTT
>CAXFGY010000069.1:0-8111 GCA_964002605.1 uncultured Candidatus Marinamargulisbacteria bacterium | reverse complement strand
CTTTGCTAATTGATGTAATAATACTTAAACTAGGGGTGACGACATTAGTCGCATCCAAGCGTCCACCAAGCCCAGTTTCTAACAATACAAAATCAGGCTGCTTGTCTTGAAAAAAACAAAACGCCATCAGCGTTAATTGCTCAAACTCTGTTAATATCGCATCAACCAACGACACCTTTGTAAATAATGCAGCAAATTGTTGTGGTGATATTTTTGTTTGATTATATTGAATGCGTTCACGATATGTCTCGATATGAGGCGATGTGTACTTTCCCACTGAATACCCATTTTCTAACAACATACCTTCTAAAAACGCAATAGTTGATCCCTTTCCATTAGTTCCAGCCACGTGAATTGTGGTCTGTAATTTAAGGTGAGGGTTATTTAGCTGACATAATGCCGCGCTAACATGATCTAAACCGTAATTAATCCCTCTTCGATATACGGTTTCTGCTAATTGCCGTACCGCATCTTCATAGTTATCTTTACACGAATCTTCATCGACTACTTTTTTAATTTTCATCACTTTATTGTAACAGGAAATACGATTCATCAAACAACTTGCTAATCATGACTTGCTCAATTGGTCATTTCTAGTTAGGATTTAAACATGGACATTGCATTTTTAACTCAATTAGAACAACTGCTCATTGAACGAAAACAACAACTACCAGAAGGATCTTATACCGCAAAACTGTTCTCTTCTGGAAAAGATCGCATTTTAAAAAAAATTGGTGAAGAAGCCGGAGAGGTGATAATTGCTGCTAAAAACAACAACTCACAAGAACTTACTAATGAATCTGCAGACCTGATCTTTCATTTAATCGTCACCTTAGTCAATCAAGGTATTTCATTAGCTGATGTGATTCAAACGCTCAAGAATCGTCACCTTAATTCATAACTCTGCATCTACTCATGACTGCTCAAATCATTGATGCCAATATTAATCGTGTCGCTGAGGGTTTACGTGTTATTGAAGATTTTTTGAGATTTATCGTAAAACATAAACCACTGACAAACCAACTGTCAAAATTACGTAAAACCATTAATGAATCTGAAGATAACAAAACAAATCACTTAATGGCACGTCAAACAGAAAATGACATGCGCGCTAAAGAAATCCCTCGTTCTCGATCGTCACTTAAGGATCTATTAATTGCTAATTTTAAACGGGTTGAAGAGGGCCTGCGTGTTTTAGAAGAATATACCGGAAACCCAATCTATAACGCTGCCCGCTACGATACTTATATGTTAGAAAAAAATGTAATATTACTTGCTGAAAAGCCTCCCATTCAACATGGGATTTATCTCATATCTTCTGAAATCGATATTTTAAGAGAAGGGATGAAATGGGGATGCTCACTCGTCCAATTACGTGACAAAGCTGCAACAAAAGACCAAATTTATAACAAAGCAAGTCAATTAAAAGCAGCAGCAAGTCAGTTTAAGGTCCCTTGGATTATTAATGACTTCATTGATATTGCTCAACTTCTCGATGCAGATGGCCTGCATACTGGACAAGATGACCTACCGATTTCCCGCTTACGCCAACTGATGGGCGAGCATAAACTATTAGGTCGTACAACGCACTGCCTTGAACAAGGCCTCATCGCACAAAATGACGGCGCTGACTATGTCAGCGTCGGCCCACTGTGGGAAACCCCGTCAAAACCAGGTCGCTCTGGCATTGGGTTTGAATATCTTAATCAAGCAACTGACAGACTTCAAATTCCTTATGTTGCTATTGGCGGTATTAATCAAACAAATATTGAACAGGTGATGAATTTTTCGCCCCCACTCGTCGGTGTAATTCGTGACTACAAAGCCATCCCAAAATGGCAAAACACTTATTTTAAAACTGTTAATAAATAGTCACTATTATCCTAATAGAGCGTGTATTAGCAATAAAATGAATTAAATTAAATCATAACGTTACGTTTCTTCCCTATTATATCCATCAGTTGGAAAAGTGGATAAATCTATTGCAAAGCGCATTGTCGGACTGAGAAACCCGTCTCTATGAACCTCAAATATGGCAACTGAATGCACATGATTACGACGTCCAACACGTTCCTGACTAATTCCTGTAAAAGACAATTCACCTGGGGGAATATTATCCTGCCTTATCCATGGCCCACTTCTTTTTTTTTGAACAAATAGCTCTATACCACCTCCAGTCATCAAATCCTCTAACTTAAATATGTTTAACGTGCCAATAGCAATTACCTGCTCTATGACGTAATTGTTTGCTGGATGGCTGTCTGGCACCATATACACCATATACAATACTCTTTCAGACTTAACATCTTCATGCTCTGGATCAAATTGATTTAGTTTTAGTGTAAGGGGTAGAAACAGTACAAATTCTTTTGCCTGACAGATTCCATTATAAATGGCATCGGTTATTCTTTGTTTTAATGCAGGGTTGTTCTTTTCTATTTCTCTTATAAATTCAAAAAACTTATTTCGAGGACTATATAAGGCTTCTAAATTATATACACGCTGCATTATCATTAATTCATCAGAAATATAAAGAGACCCTCGATCAATGTTTAATTTTTTCGACTCCTTATTGGTGCTATCTAGTTCTTCAAAATGAAATAAATCATTTTTTTATCTAAGGAAGCAAAAAAAAAGATTTTTTTCCTGTATAAAAAACAAATGACTATATTCATTGAGAGTATCAATAACAGCGCCAGGTATATTCTTTAGTGTATTAAATAAATCGACTGCTTTTACTTTTGATTTTTGATGTGAATTTAATTTATCGTAAAAATCATTCAAACATAATTGAGCAGTCTGATCAATCATGTCAAACTGTGTTAATGTTTTTGCTGCTATGGCAACCTCATTGGGAACTAAAGAAGCATCTGCCCCCTGCGTTAAATAGGCCCCTTGGATCATTTGACCAAAAAGCTAAAGAGCGTTTCATTGTTATTTACCTCCTACTGTAGCGTATTATTTATGTCTATCTATATTATTATCGATATTTTTAAATATTAATTACAATCAAATTTACATCCATCTCACATCTGGCTCAATTTTAAAACTTTCTAAACCCTACTTTTTTTGATATAATTTTTCGGTTTGCGTTTAAAATCATTAATAGCAGATGCAATCATTCAAAAAAAAACAATTTATAATAAAGGATATTAAAATATGACAGTTAGTGTAATTGTAGGTTCTCAATGGGGTGATGAAGGCAAAGGGAAAATCACCGATATACTTGCCGAACGTGTCCACCTAGTTGTTCGCTATCAAGGCGGTAATAATGCCGGTCATACCGTTGTGGTTGGCGACCAAACCTTTAAGCTCCATTTAATTCCTTCTGGGGTCTTATATCCAACATGCACCTGCATCATTGCCAATGGTGTGGTCGTAGACCCGGAGGTATTCTTTCAAGAAATCGATACCTTACAAAAGCAAGGCATTTTCGTCACTCCTGATAATCTTAAAGTATCAAGTATCGCCCATGTGATCTTACCCTTTCATAAACAATTAGATAATGCCCAAGAAGCCAAGCGTCATGAAGAAAAAATTGGAACAACAGGTAAAGGCATCGGCCCAACCTATACAGATAAAGTTGCCCGTTCAGGTGTTCGCGTAATGGACTTATTCTCAAAAGACCATTTAAGAAAAAAATTAGTTAAACGCCATTGGGATACTGTTTTTCAAAATCAAATTGATATTGATGCTGTTGTTGATAATTACTATGACTTTGGTCAAAAACTCAAACCGTTTGTCATTGACTCGTCTTTATTTATTAACCAAGCCATTGATGCTGGGAAAAACATTATTTTAGAAGGCGCGCAGGGGACAATGCTTGACGTCGACCATGGCACCTACCCTTATGTTACCTCATCAAACCCGATTTCTGGAGGCGCTTGTATCGGTGCTGGTGTTGGGCCTCATAAAATTGATCAAGTTTTAGGTGTCACCAAAGCATATGTCACAAGAGTAGGTGAAGGGCCCTTTCCCACTGAACTGACAGATGATACGGGAGAGTATTTACGTAAAAGAGGGGGTGAGTTTGGCACCACAACAGGACGACCACGTCGATGTGGTTGGCTTGATCTTGTTGCCTTACGCTATGCAATTCGAGTGAATGGCCTAACAAGCATTTGTCTCACTAAGTTAGATGTGCTTGATGGTCTTAAAACAATTAAAGTCTGTACTCACTACGAAACGCCTTCTGGCAAACTCACTGAATTCCCTCTAAACCTAGATGAATTTACCAATGCAAAACCAATTTATGTAGATCAACCCGGCTGGAATGATGACATTTCGAATCTTACTAGCTTCGATGAACTCCCTCAAAATGCCCGTGACTATGTCAGCTTTGTTTCAAAAGAAGTCGGTGTTCAAATTAAAATGGTATCTGTTGGCACTCAACGACGACAAACAATTCATTTGCTCACTATTTAAACCCTAATTTCTTATGAAATATTAATTGCTGCACAGTACTTTTTGGGTTTAAACACAATTGGCTATAGTTTTAGTGATCGCTTTATGCCAAAATGCCTCACCTGCACAATTCTTAATTTTTTATGGTAAAAATTGTAAAGATTAGGCATTTTGCGACAGAGCCAACCCTAAACCTTTGGCGATATCGTAATAAACCTAGTTTTTTTACTTTGTAACAATCTTATAATACAGCTATAGCGAAATCCAATTAGAATTTGTTTTCATCCATTTCATTGATGCGACTCTAACAGACCGCTGTGATTCGTGTTCATCGAACTCAATGACGCCATCCATAATGTATTTAATATTATTTAATACCTGATCTTGAACAGTGCCTTCTTCGATAATAAATAAAGTGCTCACATCACCAAAAGCGGCAGATGTTCTTGCTATTTGACTTAAAAAACGTTGTACATTTGCTAATTCAAAATTAACGAGTAAACTTGAAATAGAATCAATCACACGACGCCCACCAGCCTTTTCTTGTACTGTTTGGCCAATATAATGACTGGCATCTGAAATAATTCCAGCCAATTGATTTAACTCTAATGAACCTGTCACAGAAAAAGTTTCATTGCCACTATCTGTTAAAGAAGACCAAGAATATGCATCGACTACACTAAAATACCGCTGCTGTTCATAGCGCTGAATTGAGGGGCCCTTTATCATCTCTGCTAATGACTGCCTCACACGATTGGGGTTATCATCTAACGCCACAAATAAACACCTCTCATTTTGCTGTAAGCCATTAGCGATAAATTTTCGTGCAAAACTAGACTTTCCTTTTCCAATAGGACCGACAACTAAGATATTGGAACCTCTTGGAATACCGCCATTTATATTAAGATCCAATTGCTTAAAGCCTGTCGGAATAATACTAATATCAACTGCTTTTTCTTTAGAGCGAATCACATTAGGTTGATCTGTAGGACATACTTCTCCGTTATGAGTCCCATCATTACGATATAATAACGCTTTAACTCGTCCCTTAAGCGCTTCAATATTAAATGGCTTAACCATATACTCATTTGCGCCTTCCTCAAAGCCAGTAATTTTATTATATTCATCACCCAAGGCAGATAAAATGATAATTGGAATTTGCGCTAAACTCGGAATTGCTCGCAATTCTCGACATACTTCAAAGCCATTCTTCTTAGGCATCACAACATCTGTTATCACCAAGTCTGGCTGACATTCTTTTGCTTTTTGTATTGCTAACTCACCATTTTCAGCGCTAATCACTTCAGCGTCGAGATCCTTCAACATAATCTCTAACAACATGATAATATTGGCCTCGTCATCTGCAATTAGTATTTTCTGCATCGCAGCTTCATTACTCCTTTTAATTTAACTACTAAATCGGCTGTCGCAAAACCACACCACGGTCAGGCAATATTTCAAAGCCATACTCTGTCAAATCAATACGCGTCCCCCTCATCTTTCGCACCCCAATTGTACGCACTCTCTTATTATTAGCGCGTATTAAGCGCAGCACAATAATACCTGAAGCCGCGAACTCCTCAATTCCAATACTACTCACTTTATCGGACCCAACCGGCACATATGAAGTTAGTAACGTTGTACAATTCATATTTTCTTCAAGCGCAAAAATGAGTTGGCGAATATAAGACACAACTGCGCCATGATCCGTTTCTGCAAAAATTAGTGGCGCAATTGGATCAATCACAAGACGCGTTGTACCTGATTTGGTTATATACCCTAAAACATCATCAATGACATGATTAATATCTTTAGGCGCTTTGTTTGAGCTCGACATACTGGAAAAATAATTGGTAATATCAATAATTTGAAGTTGTCCATTATGCAAAAAACGCTCAAGATCCCAACCTAAGGCTTTTGAATCTGCTATCACATGCTCTGGCTTTTCATCTATAGAAATATACGTTGCCTTTTCGCCATTATTTAAACCATGCACTAAGTATTGCATTGAAAAAATAGTTTTACCCGCCCCAGGCTCGCCTGAAACTAAATATGCTCTACCATGTGGAATACCTCCATACAGTAGTTTATCAAACCCTTCGATTCCTGATTCTATTTTTTCCATGGTAATAACAATTATTATTATAATTCATATTCTACTGGAATTAAACTGGTTATTTCCGAATTTATTTAAAAGTAACGCTGTTCATTAAAAAAAGCAGAATTGCTAAAAAAGGGGAGCTATTAAGCTTTTGTAAAATAAAAAAATAATGACAACTCAACCATAAGCACGTACGTTGAATAGCAACGCGCCATTCTTCTTAACCTGGCCAAATAATGGCGGACATTGGCATTTAAACTTTCGATTTGAGTTGTATGCTTTTTACTAACAGGTACTTATCTTTGGGAAAACTGCTTTTGACAAATTTCTCTGATAAGCATTTTGGACAGCGCATGATAGACGCCCTTTTTTTGAAAGCATATCATATATTCTTATTTAGCAATCTCAAATTTTAAAAAAACAATAAAAAAACTATTTTTTAAGAAAATAGCCTTAGATATCATTCATTATGGGACTATCGCAAAACAGAAAAAATCGATCGATTGCGATGTCGCCAAAAGCATAAGATTTAAAATTTATCGCCTGAGAAAGTGGTGTAGCGTTACATAACGAAGGTAAAAATTGTAAAGATTAGGCATTTCGCGACAGAGCCATTATTTTAATCTACGGCCAAAGGTGTAGTTATTTCAAAGCAATATATTAAAAAATTTCGATATAAATTTCTGCAATTTTCTTGAAAAAAAGTCGATAATATATAGTAATAAATTTAGTTTTCGTGATTTTGATAACCAAAGAATCAAATTCGTTCAATTTTAAATTAAAAATTAAGGAGTTTTTTTGTGTTAAGTAGATGTTGCTATCAAGGAATGAAATACGTAGCCAGTAAAGCGTTTTTATATGGCGCAACAATAACATATGAGCAGGCAATAGGTTCAGATGCTAAATAGCTCGCAGAAAGTTTTGGAGTAGGAGAAGATCAAGCAAAAATAGCAGGAGCCGCCGCCGCAATGCTATCTGCTATAAATAATAGGGACTGTGACAGGAGATCGATTACCCGCAGAAGCAACAATAATAATTAGTACTTCATTAATATTGAAAGAAAACTTAGAGTCAAGTCCAGAAGTTTTGCAGCGAGCAGTTCTAGCTACTGTAGGATTATTATTAGGAGGAGGCTTTGGATGCTATGAAGGAAAATCCCTAACGGCTGTAGAATCCGTCATTGTAGAGGACCCCTCTGAAGCCCAAATAGAAGGATGTTTAGTAGGTGCAATGGGCGGGTTGTCAATAGTAACGGCAGCAGATTTTATGCCAAAAGAAGCATATTCCATGCCAGATGAAGCAGCAATACTATTAATACAAAAAATTACAGGAGAAGAAGACTTGGGGGGATTACAAGCAGGGTTTCAAGCAACAAGATGGGCAGCTCTATTTATAATCGTTGCAAAAGCCATAGAAAACATAAGAAGAGCACCAACAACAGAACGAGTAGGAAATCCAGAAATAAGAGTAATAGGAAGCGTATTAGAGGCAGCACAGGATGTAGTAGAGTTAGAAATATAGTCAAATAATCTAGTCTGCCCCCCCACCCCTCATAAGACCACGTTTACTTAAGATTGCGTTGTCTCCAAATGAGGGCCATAATCTG
>CAXFGY010000068.1:0-8175 GCA_964002605.1 uncultured Candidatus Marinamargulisbacteria bacterium | reverse complement strand
AAATGCCGTAAATCCACAAAACCATTTGAACCCTAAATCATAGCGTAAACGATCCTCCAGCTCTCGATCCGATAAGTCGTAGAAAAACTGCAAAAAAAGAGACTTAAGATCCACATCAAGCCCATAACTATGTCTACCAACCTCATGCTCTAAATCCTTTAGTCTATAAACAAGCGATGATAAATCGACAGTCTGTTGAATCTTATACAACTTGTGTTTCCTTACTTGCTCACTTAAATCCATATCTAAAAATGCTATTTGACTCCTCCGTATAAGTTTCATGCCCTTATTATATAAGAAATTTTTAGCCCGATCACTCTGCTTTTCTTATTTTTTCGCTATTTCGCGACAGAGCCATTTTGGGATAGTCTTCATACTGGAGAGGTGCTTCTAATATTTAAAATTGGAATTTTTTTATTTTTTAAATTTTAGTAATTAGGATGTGTTAGTTTGAATTGTTTTATTTTTGAATAAAATGTTGTTTTATTGTTTTTATAGTTTTTTGGGGAGTTAATAACTGTGGTAATTGAAGTGGTTCACCATTAGCATTATAAAAAACATAAAACGGTATTCCAGTGCGATTAAACTCGTTTAAATATTGTGTGATTTCAGGGTTGTAATTTGTCCAGTCTGCTGTGATTACAGTAATATTATGACGTTGAAAAAAATCAGTGATTTGATCTGTTCCTAAAGTAGTTTGTTGATTGACTTGACAGGTAATACACCACTTGGCGGTTACATTAATAAATAATCGTTGTTTTTCTTTTAATGGGACATCAATCATGTTTTGTTTAAAATGGGGGATGGTTTTTGATATTGGTAATTGGGGTTGTAATACCAAACGACTAATAATTAAGCTAAATCCTATAAACGTTATTATAATGAGTATCCACTTTGTTTTAACAGTTAATGCATATTTTTTAAATAGTCGACATAAGATTACTATGTGTATAATACTTGCAATACTCCAGTTTAGAATAGTGAATGAAATTTGTTGGAATAGAACCCATAATAGCCATATTACTGTTAAGCCTATGGGTAACGCTAACCATTTTTTTAATGTATTCATCCATTGACCTGGTTTGGGTAGATATTGATAGAGTTGCGGAAAGCAGCTTAATATTAAAAAGGGACTCGCAATTCCTAAGCCTAAGAAGATAAAAATGAATATCCCTAAAAAGGGTGTGGAAATAAATGCTGCACTTATTGCAGTTGTCATGAATGGCGCAGTGCAAGGAGTGGCTGTAATAGTGGTGAGAATACCTGTTAAAAAACTTTTTTGTAATCCCCATGTTTGGGCTTGAAGTGTATAACTTTTTGTTTCTAGTTGACTGATCGACGTATAAAATTTTTCTGGAAGCGATATCCAGTCTAATAAATAAAGGGTAATTAAACAAAATAACCAAATGAGTAATAAAATAAATACAGGCGATTGGAGATGAAAGCCCCAGCCTAGTTGATAACCAATTAATTTTAAACCTGTTAAAAGGCTCCATAAAGTAATTAATGAGATAATTACGCCGAATGTATATGCGATTGCATGTTGTTTGGCTTTTTGGGGAGGTTTTTGAGTTAAGGTAAGTAGTTTTAGCGATAATATTGGAAAGACGCAGGGCATGACATTTAAAATGAGCCCTCCAATCAAGGCAAAACATAGTATTTTTAAAACGTGCCATATGGGTTGTATTGGAATGTCTAATTGGGGATTGTTTTGGAATTGTATTAATGCACTTTCCCAATGGTCGTCAAATACAAATTTAATTATCCCTGTAAATGGAGCGGGAGTTGTTTCTATATCTGGACTCACTAGGTAAGATTGTGATGATTGATCTTTAATATGGTTTATCGGATGCAAAATATAATGATTAGTTACTGAAAACAGGTATATTTCTTTGACTGTTTTGGGAATCATATAGGGTAACTTTATCCATAGTTTTTTGTTTTTGGTTATGTATTCTGCAGGGCGGTCATATTGAATAGGAACCATTTGCTCCCAATAGTCATTTAGGAATTTTGAATTTAAGTTTTGTTTATTTGTTTTACTAATTTTAATGGTTGTTGTTAATGTTTTTGTTTTAGGGACGCAAATATCAGATTTGCATTCTAGCCAATTGGCAGTGAGTTTAATTGGTAATGGAGATTTATCAGTGGGATTGTCAGATACGATGAGCGGTATTGTAACGAGTAACCGATCTTTATGACCATAACTTAGATAACCGTTATTTTGGATTAATGTTGGGGTTGGCCAGTGAATTTTTTTCGCAGAGATGTTAGGGGGTAATTGCCATGCTAATGATAATGGGGATCCAATTTTGCCAGGATTTTGCCAATAGGTATACCAGCCAGGTTCTAATTGAATATCAAGATAGGCGGTCACTATTTTTCCTGGCGCAATTGTATCATGGGATAGTAATAATGAAACTTGTGATCCTGTTGTTGCAATTAATAGATTTAAAAATAATACGATATTAATTAAAAAAATATTTATTATTACCAATAGGCCTTTACGATTCATAGTCATATAGAATACCATATTTTTATGTTCAAATGGATTTTTTTAGGGGGAATTTATATTCTTAGTATTACCTGTCATTCTCAATGGCAGTATCCTGGTATTAATCATCAATTTGGCTTTTGGGAAGCCAGTGTCGGTATTCATGGATGGTCAGATCACCTTGTGGGTCGAAATTTACAATTACGTCATACGGCGTATTTATATCCTGGTTTGCGCTGGTTTACAGTGATTAGAGGTAATAATGAATTTGATCAGCTTACGCCATTTTCACCCCAGTTTGATGAACAATTTATTGAGCATTTAGCTATATATCAGAAAAATCGGCATCAATTATCATATAGTTTCAAAGGTGGGAAAGTACGGTACCTTCGATTTCCAAAACCCGATCGAATTAGTATGTTTGATCAGGTGACAGGAACAGAAGATTTACGAGAAAATAAAGATACAGATTATTCAGGAATATTAGGAATTGCTGAATATGAGTATTATTTAAATAAAGGTACTGGAATATATCAGTCGTTTATTCCTAATCAAGTGGGCTATCATATTACAGCAATTCAATGGATAGGTCATTCAGTTCATAGGGGTTATGGGACACCAGAGCAGTATGTTTTTTTTAAAAAAAATTGGGGGCCAGTATATTGGGAAACACGTTATGGTCAATTAGCTATTAGGGCGCCGCAACCGTTAGGGCGTAGTGAAATGGGAATTGTTTCTTATTTAGGGTTTCGAAAATGGAACTATGAAATTGGTTTTTTATTTGAAAATATTAAAACGCAGCCTTATCGTACTGGCGTATTGGTTGAATTTGCATTATCTCCTGTTACTAAAGCATTAGGAAAAGTTCATTTTGATTATACACGTTCGCCTGAGGGTTTTGTTGTTCAATTACCCTTTTGGAAGGGATATTGGGGTGTTCAAAAAGAAATACCGGAAAATGCAACTTATCTTGGTCGTATTTCAGCGGAAAGAACGACAACGTATTGGCAAAATGGACAAGGGCGTAATTTTTATGAACATATTTTAAGTCATGATGTGATTAATGCGGATGATGACATTATTATTGTTGTTGAGGAAGGGCCTTGGCATTTAAAACTAGAATCTTTAGTTAGCCCTCATTCTACTTTTAGAAATTGGGGTGATTTTCAAGAGTGGGAAAGAAAACGTCAAGGACCGGCACAACTAGCTCAATATGTGACGTATAAGATTTATAAAAAATAGAGGATGTTATAAGAATTGATTTAAAATTCGATTTTTTTATTAAAAAGGGGCATGAATAATTTATTTACTGGAATTAATTGAGCAAATTTTCCTACAGCCTATTTATAATGAATTGTAAACCACGATAGATAGGTATTAAAGAAAAAGAATTTGAGCCTATTAAAACCGTAGAATGACATTTTGAACTTGATTAATCAAAAGTTACTACATGGGTATTATTAGCTTAACCCTACAGTTAAAAACTAATCATTTAATTATACATTAAATACTATCGATGTATTTGATTAAAATTTTTTCCCAAAAAAATCGATAATGTATATAAAGTAGTTAAAAAAATATATTTAATGACGTAAGTAAGTTAAAAAGTGATATTAATAAAAATAAGGAAAAAATTAAATTACTGGTTACAAGATACGGCTGAGTTTAGTACATGAGCAGGTCGTTTTGGTTGGACTCCTTTTTCATACTTTAATAATTATCTTTCATTAGTCTAAAGGAGTTTTTGCGTTTTTATATTTTAAAAAAATTATCAAAGTCGTCAGACTTTAAATTAAAAGGAGATAAGAATGTATTTGAATAGACCAGAAAAAACTTTTTGTATATTGGCTATTACAGGATCATTATTTGGGGGTCAGATGGCTATAGCTTTGGATACAAGTAGGGAACTCAATAAACTTTGTAAGCAATCACCTATTGAGTATGGTTTTAAAGCAAGTCACAGGTTACCATTGCCAGAGCATTCTGAATCTTTTTTTTACAATGATACTGATTGTCGGTTAAAACCCTACGCAGGAATTTTATCTTATGTTCATCGTGGGGTGGCTAAGGATTTAGGTCTTCCAGTAGTCAATTATTTTGAAGTAGTACCGGTAAATATCGAAATAGAAGGGGGTGAAACAATTATTTCTTTAGGTCAAATTCAGGAAGATTTATCAAGTACAGGATGGGAAAATTTAAAAATTCCTTCCTCCTCACATTTATACCAAGAATTTTTACAAAGCTATGCCCTTCCTCTAGCCAAAGCACATGCGTTAGGATTAGGTGATTTTCATAAAGGGAATATTTTTTCTAAGATCATTGAATCAAAGCGACAATTTGTCATAGTTGATTTAGATGGACGTGCAAGAATACCTTATTTACCTGAAAAATTACTCCCTTTTTTAAATGATCAGGATATAAAAACTCTCTTAGAATTTGTGCAAAGTCTTAGATATCAAAAATTGTTTGAAGTTATTTTAAAATATTTAAATTTTTCGAACAAAGAAAAAAAGATTTTTGTTGAATCGTTAAACAATTATACAAGTTCTTTAAATGATGGCGAGCAAAATAAATTATCTGTGTTCTCTGAGGAAGAACAAAATAAGATATTATTGCCTGAGCCAACTCTAATATATAGAGACAATCATGCTAAAATAAGTATATATCTAGATGATGACGAGAAATATTGGATGGATATAGTGTATTCACAAATAATGCTTCAGCTTTGTAATTCGAATAATTTTTTGGGAGAAGATCTTTAGATAGTTTAAGTGTATAGGGTGGGGGCAAACTTATTGGTTGTTGCTTTGTTTTGTCTTAGATTTATCTCAAATTTGTTTTTAGTTAAAAAAACTTAATTCTATCCAAACCACCGAAAAATATTTTTAATACAGTTTAAAATTAATCATTTAATTATACATTAAACACTATCGATGTATTTGATTGCAATTTTTTTTAAAAAAAATCGATAATATAGTAAATGAGTTAAAAAATGATATTAATAAAAATAGCAACAAAATTAAATGATTGCTTACAAGATACTGCTGATTTTAGTACAAGAGCAGGTCGTTTTGGTTGGATACCTTTTTCATACTTTAATAATTATCTTTCATTAGTCTAAAGGAGTTTTTGTGTTTTTATATTTTAAAAAAAAATCAAAGTCGGCAGACTTTAAATCAAAAATTAAAAGGAGATTTTTATGAGCGCAATAGGAACGGGATCATCATCAGTATCAATAGAACTAGACCCAGTAATAAGAAGAGAAATACTAGCAGAAGCAAAATTAGCGGTAGCAGGATTAGCAATGCTAGACTCTCCAATAGAAAATGCAATCTTAACAGTATTGAAAAAAGCAGAAAAAGCAGAAAAAGCAGAACAAGCAGCAAAAAGAGCAATCGAAAAAGCAGCAAGTAGCAAAGGGCCAAGAAAAGTAGTAAATCAAAAAGTACAACCAGAAGTAAATCAAAAAACAACAAATCAAAAAGCACAGCCAGAAGCAATAGCAGAACCAGTAGCATCAGTAGAAGCCGCAGAAGCAGTCGCAGAATTAGAAAAAGTAATGGAACAACTCATAAATATTCAAGGAGCAGGACAAGAAGCAATAAAAGCAGTAATACAAGCAATACTAAAAAAATTAGAAAAAATAATAAAACAAGAACTTGAAACAGCAGAAAAAGAAAAAGTAGAAGTAGAAAGAAAAGAAAAACAGGCAGAAAGTGATAGAAGAGCAAGTACAGAAAACAATATAGAATCAATAATACTTAGTCAACAATTCTCAAAAGCAATAGAAAAATTAAGAATTGCAAAAGCTAAAGAAGAAGCAACAGCAACAGAAGTAGCAAGATTTGAAAGACAAGCAGAAGAAATAGCAAAAAGAGCAGAAAGTGCAGCAGCAGTACAAGCAGAAAGAGCAGCAAACGAAATAATAAAAACAATATTGATTAAAATTGTACAGGACTTCAAATACACTTTAAACAAACCAAGATTAGAAGCTAAAATAACAGAAGAAGCTGAAGCAAAACCATTAACAACACAGTCAGAATTGTTAATATTAGAAGCAATCGAATCACCAAAAGTAGCAATATCAAAAGTAGCAATATCAAAAGCAGTAAGAGCACAAGCAAAAGTATTAATATATGAAGCAATCTCAGAAGCAGAAGTAGAAGTAGCTGAAGTCAAAGAAGCAGCACTAATAGCAATAGAAGCCGCAGTAAAATCAGTAGCAGCAATAGAACCAAGCCTCCTAATAGTATAAGCAGAAGTAGTAGCACCAGCAGAAACATAAGCAGTAGAAGAAGAAAAAGCCGGCTTGGGTAGATCGCCTTTAACCTTGTGATTAATCAAAAGTGAGGGGGGTATATTTAAGTTTAATAAAAAGGTATACTTTTTTTGGTTATATCAAAAAAATGAAAGAAAAATGAAAAAAAAAGACACTTTGTTTATATTAGGCGCTGGTGTATCTGTTGATCATAAATATCCAACAGGAACACAACTGTTAGAAGATATTATTAACGTTTTAGATGAGAAAATTAGTATTTTTGATTTGGAAAACGAATTTACTTGTCCTAATAAAACATTCTTATGCTTTTTACTGTGTTATGATTTTTTAAATGAATATAAGATTGAATCTGGAACACGATTCAATGTACATGGTCACCTAGATTATATTCAAAAAAAAATAAATGAATATGACATATATTTAGCGAGGTTTCATAAAAAATTAAAGTATTCCTACCCACGTTCTATTGATGACTTCATACAGTCTCAAACTACTACTGGTGATGCAAATACAAATAATATAAATAAAAAAATAGGTAAGCTTCTAATTGTTCTTATATTAACTTGTTATGAAGAAAAGTCATTGAAATATGATCAATCTAGTGAAGATTTATATCAAGTAACGACTACTTTTTTTACTGATTTTTGGAAAAATATTTATGGATCAAACTTTAATGATTTTATTGAAAATATAAATAAAACACAATTTATAACTTTTAATTATGATCGTCTTTTAGAACATTTTATTTATTCAACTGCGACAAGCTTTTTTGATACCACTCCAGATCAAAATGAAATAATTAAAGAATTTTTGTCAAATAATATTCTACATGTTTATGGCGCATTACCAAAAATGGAATGGCAGAGTGATAATGGATTTCCATACGGGAGCATTCAGCTTAAAGAGTTAAAGACTTATATAGAGAAAGAACTTAATATAGGTTCTAGCGGATCCGAGAAAAATAAAAAAACTAATTATATTATAAATGCATTAAAGGAGACTAATAAAGATTTATCGCATCAATATAGTCAAATACAAAAATCATTAGAATTTATTTTAGAGGCCTCAAAGTTAATTAAAACTTATTCTGAGGAACATTAGACTGGGTGTGTATGACAAAGGAATACTTGAACAGTACAACAAAACAGAAATAAAAAAATTCAACACATGGATCAAGAGAGACAGAGATCTAAAATTTACATATGCAGGACTTAGACAGATATGTGACAAGTACCTTGTGCAGGACAGAAGCACAGGACAACTGTACGAGACACCACAGGACATGTACATGATGATCGCGGCAACACTTTTTGCCGGATACCCAACTAAGACTAGAATGAGTTATGTTAAAAAATATTACGATGCAATATCATTACACAAAATCAACATACCAACTCCAGTG
>CAXFGY010000067.1:0-8195 GCA_964002605.1 uncultured Candidatus Marinamargulisbacteria bacterium | reverse complement strand
AAATAGCCTCTGCTCTTAATATGAGTAGAGCAACCATCTATCGATATATCGATCATCGTAAACAACTTGTTATTGGTTAATCAATTGTTGAGGTGTCTTAGGTTTCTGTTGAAAAAAATTAGCCAAAAATGGTGAATTGTCATCCTTTTTTCACCTCTTTCGGACTAATTATTCCTATATTTTACGATCGAAATACAAGGGTTGTAAAATTAGTTGCAATTTTTGGGGGACTTAAATCGATAATTAAATATAAGATAAAAATTTAAGAGTAAAATATAAAATCAGAAACCCCCGAAAAAAACACGAAGAACTCTAAAAGAAACTGTTTTAATACAGAAATAAGTTGTACAAATTTGACAAGAAACAGCGTACTTAAGAAATCATTTAGAGTATGTACGTATTTGATTGCCCTATCTATAGGATATTATTTACCGCATACTTCAAATAATTCACGCATACCTACTATACCGCCAGAACCAACTATCTTGCCAAAACCAACACTAAACCCAATTACCCCAAATTTAGAAAATCTGCCTAAATGGGATAATCCAGAACTGAAAAAATTTATGGAAGATACTTTAACACGTAGTATACTGGATGCTAGAGATTTACCTCAAAGCGTAAAAGAGATTCTTAAAACAGCAACGGAAAATGACTTAAGAAACGTTCTTAAGATGTGTACTGAAGTAGGTAGAGAGCAATGTGTTATAGATTCATTGGCAGCACTTGAGTGTGTAACCTGGAATGATATAAAAAGAACAAGTTCATTACTACCGCATGATGACCATCAGCATTCTAAATATTTATATAAACTTAGAAACGAAAAATTAACCTCATGTACGGAACCAAATCCCTCTCTCGAAAACATAGAATTAGGATCACAATATAAAAAGAAAAAATCAGGATCACAAAAAAAGAGAATAAGGGGCTTTAATAAAGTCCTTCCTTAAACAAAAAAATAGGATAGTGATGCAAAAAATGTAATCAATGGCACTATTCCTATTCAAAACCCCAATTGTGTCTAATAAGATACGTTATTGGTCAGTTTTTAATTCATGGAACCTAGGATGCCCCCTACCCTATAATTATTTTTTGTTCGGACGTATTAGCTAACCGTGAGGATCTAGAAATGCTTAATTTATATCATTGTAATGAGGTAAAATGTAAATGTGTTAGCGGGTTGTGAACTTGTTATTGGCTAAACGCTTAATTTATATAGTTGTAAAAATGTAACTGATGTGAATGCATTAGCGGGTTGTAAAAATCTTCAGATGCTTATTTTAACTTCTTGTGATGCTTTAATTAGTGTGGATCCTTTAGGTAATCTTGAGAAGCTTAACTGGCTTAATTTATCTGGATGTGACAAAGTAACTAATGCGAGTATAGCTTACTTAGCTAATTCTGTAAGTCTTGATGAGCTTTATTTACGTCAATGTGCACAGATAATTAATGATACTGTAGAAAAGTTAGCGAGTCTTAAAAGTCTTAAGACGCTTAATTTGGAGGATACAAGAATATATAAAAAGACTATAAAAGATCTAAATCAGACTAACCCAGATCTAAAAATTCTTTGGTCTCGCCGTAAAGCCCGTCGGGGCATTAAATGATTAATATTATCTATATCAATGGCTTGATCGAAAATGGTAGCAGAATGATATTATGTTTCAGTTGAAACTGTATAAGCATTAAAATTGAGTATTGAATTAACTATTTCTAGTCTTCTCTAAATAAGCATATTGCTTAAACTTAAATTGATGTCCATTTTCATAAAAATCATCTGATTCTGAGATCAAATCAAATTGATTTTTATATTCAGGAAAAAAACGATCACAGTTAAATCGTGACTGAATTTCGGTAACATATAATTTATCACATGCTGAATTATGAATCGCATTCTCATAAACCATACTCCCTCCAATGACAAATACGGTTCCTGTTGCTACACTTAGTGCATCCTCAAGCGTAGAGACCACTTCGACACCCTCTTCTAAATTCTGTTTTTTATTCCGCGTTAAAACAATATTTTTACGATTTTGTAATGGTCGAAATGAATTTGGAATAGACTCCCATGTTTTTCGACCCATTATAACTGTATTATGATACGGTTTCTTACCCATTGTTGTCTGTTTAAAGTAAGCCATATCTTGTGACAGCTGCCAAGGTAATTGATCATTAAATCCAATTCCATTATTTTGATCATGTGCCACAATAATATTAAATTTTTTATTTTTTAAATTAGCTACCATACCGATCTTTTAATATAATTTTTCTTTTTCTACTTTGCAAGTCATTCAAGAACTTATATAATATGTGATTAGAAATTTAAAAATATTTTTTTTAAGCGACTTAAGTATGTCTAAGCTTTAATGTGAAGGAGTTTTTATGTCTAACAGTGTTTCTGATCTAAATATGGTTAATGTTTCTGAAGATCAAGGAAACCCTAATCAATCTCTTCAAACTAACAAACGTCATCCTGCTAAGAGCCTAGATCAAATTAATCAAGTTGTAGACAAAGAATCAAAGTTTGTTGAATCTTTAATTCAAGAATCTGAAAAAGTAATTGTTGGTCAGCGTTATGTCATTGAACGACTACTTATCGGTGTTCTAACCGGTGGCCATTTGCTATTAGAAGGGGTTCCTGGCCTGGCAAAAACATTAGCCATTAAAACACTATCAGATATTACCTCTGTTTCTTTTAAACGTATTCAATTCACCCCTGATTTACTACCTGCTGATTTAATTGGCACTATGGTTTACGATCAAACAAAAAAAGATTTTTTTCCAAAATTTGGGCCTATTTTTGCTAACTTTATTCTTGCGGATGAAATTAACCGGGCGCCAGCTAAAGTCCAAAGTGCCCTTTTGGAGGCCATGCAAGAATCTCAAGTAACAATTGGAGATCAATCTTATGATCTAGCTCCCCCATTTTTAGTTTTAGCAACGCAGAACCCGATTGATCAAGAAGGAACTTATACGCTTCCTGAAGCCCAAGTTGATCGATTTTTAATGAAATTAAAAATAGGTTACCCCAGAAAAGAAGATGAACGAGAAATTATCAACAGAATGGGATCTAATAGTACGCCCACCGTTAATCCCATTATTTCTGGAGAAACCATTCAGCGTATTCAAAAAGTAGTAAACGACATTTATATTGATGAAAAAGTAAAAGAATATATCCTCAATATCGTATTTGCTTCACGTTATCCTGAGCAATACAATATCAATAACATCAAAGAATTCATTGCTTATCCAGCGAGTCCTCGAGCAAGCTTAGCCTTAGTTAAAGCCGCAAAAGCCCATGCATTTATTAAAAGAAGAGGCTATGTCACGCCTGAAGATGTTAAAGCAATTGGAAAAGATGTATTACGTCATCGTTTAATTCCTTCTTTTGAAGCTGAAGCCGAAGAAGTTGACTCTGAAGAAATTGTTAATCGTATTTTTTCAGAAATTGAAGTGCCTTAAATAGGATTTTATTAATGCTATCTAAAGAGCTTATTAAAAAAATTAAAACAATCGAAATCAAGACACGTCAATTGGTATCTTCTACTTTTTCAGGTAGTTATCACTCTGTTTTTAAAGGCCAAGGCATTAGTTTTGCTAATGTTCGTGAATATCAAACTGGTGATGATGTACGCTTTATTGATTGGAAAGTGTCTGCTCGAACTGGACGGCCTCATATTAAGGAGTTTGAAGAAGAACGTGAACTCACTGTAATATTAATGGTTGACTTAAGTGGCTCTAAAGAATTTGGTAGCCAAACTCAAACCAAATCAAAAATTGCAACTGAAATTGCAACTATTTTAGGTTTTTCTGCAATTAACAATCAAGACAAAGTAGGGCTTCTGTTATTTTCAGATCAAATTGAACTTTTTATTCCTCCTCAAAAGGGAAAAAAACATATGTTACGTATTATTCGAGATATTTTCCATTATCAGACTAAAAGTAAAAAAACTAATATTGCAATCGCAACAGATTACTTAGTAAAAATGATTAAGAAAAAAGCCATTGTTTTTCTCATTTCTGATTTTTTAGATAACAATCTTGACACTGCATTATCGTTAATTACTAAAAAGCATGATGTTGTACCAATCGTATTATACGACCCGCGTGAACATTCACTTTTGAACTGTGGAATCATTTCTTTAGAAGATAATGAAACAGGTGAACACTTATACCTGAATTCTTCTTTAGTTCAAGATACTTATGCGAATATGGTTTTATCACAATCTTTAGAATTGAATCGTATTTTTAAATCCCTTAAATTAGATTTTATTAACCTTAACATATCTAAATCTTATGTTGAGCCTTTATCCCATTACTTTAATCACAGGTTAACCAAAATATAACTATGATTATTAAATATAGCATCATTATTTTTATTACATTGATCACTATAATTCATGCAGAGTCTGTCCATTATTCAGTCACACCCCAAAAAACATCCTTGGGAAATAAAGTAAGATATATGATTAAAGTGGTTTACTCCAAAAATACTAAACTTCTTTCTATTCCACCTAAAACACTCTTTAATGCTGCTCCTTATGAACATAAGCTCATTGATTATAATTTTAAAAAAACATTAAACGGGTCTCTTTATACGCTTAAATTATATTATGATATTGCAATTTTTGAACAAGGAAAACATCAAATTCCAGCACATGAAATTATTATTTCTAAAAAAAATAAACGAAAAATACATAAACTTACGCCTCCCCCAATCACAATAACACCTGACTTAAATAGGCAAAAAAATCAACTATCACACAATCAAATTGCAAAACCACCCACACTAAATTATCTTTCAACTCGCATCAGTCCAAACTATATTACAATAGGAGATGCATTTCGTTACTCTATTTCATTTCAATACCCCATTACTTCTACATTGGTTGAAGTTCCCCCTAAAACATTATTTAATAATACTGATTATGATATCGAATTAACTAACTACACAGTTAATAAGAAAAAATCCAGCACAGCATACGATATCCATTTAAACTATGATTTAAAACTGTTTGGAACAGGTCAATTTATCATTCCGACGCATAATATTGTTTTAAAAAATAAAACTCAATATAAAACTTATACGATTGCAAACCAACTGATTACGATTCACTCTGTTGTAACAGAGAACCAAACTAATCAATTTAAAGATATTAAACCATTACTTTTAACTGCATTCCCTACACTTTCACTACTTAAATTGTCTTTGATCACTATTATTGCAATTACCATGTGCCTTGCTCTTTTTCTCTATATCCGTAAAAAACGTCAGTCTAAATGGGTTACTTCCCCCGCTAAAATCCAAGAACCCATTGATGATCGTCCCATTAACACCCGTTATATTGAACGTTTTAATCAATTAAAAGAATCTGACTTTTATCATAATAACGATCATGACTCCTTTTATATTGAACTGGTTGATATTTTACGTGATTACTTATCAGAACGATATGAAAAAAATATTTTTGAATTTACGACAACTGAAATTTTAATGCATTTTTCTTCAATTTTACCTGAAAAACCAATGTCAAAGTTAAAACTTGTTCTCAACTCTAGTCAATTAATCAAGTTTGCACGCATTACACCTAATCAAGACTTTCATAACAGTATTATTGATACCTGTATTGATATTATAAATCAAACGACTATTTAAATTGTATGCTGTCTTTTTTGCATCCTTTCTATCTATTGTTATTTATCCCATTAATTTGTTATTTATTTTATATTCGTAATCAATCCGTCACCACAACTTTAAAATTTTCAAATGTTGCTCAATTAAAATCTATCGCTCATCGTCGAACTTTTTTTTTATCAAAGTTCCCATTACTCAGTCGTATACTTACAATTTCATTTATTATTATTGCATTAGCGCGACCTCAAGGTGTTTTAATCGAAACAGACATTACTTCTAAAGGAATTGATATTATGTTGGCACTAGATGTATCTGGGAGTATGGCTGCAGAAGACTTTAAACCCAATAATCGCCTTGCTGTAGCAAAAACCACTATTCGAGACTTTATTAAAAAACGTCAATCTGATCGAATTGGCTTGGTGATTTTTGGAGGAGATGCGTATACCCAATGTCCCCAAACTTTAGATTATAACGTGCTTCTTTCATTACTTGACTCCATTTCATTAAATGATGCTGGCCAAGGAACTTCGATTGGTATGGCAATTGTCACTGCCCTTAATCGAATGAAAGAAAGTGAAATAAGTTCTAAAATCATAATTTTATTAACCGACGGAGAAAATAATCGTGGTGAAATTAGCCCGGTTCGTGCAGCTGAATTAGCAAAAAGTCTCGGCATTAAAATTTATACTATTGGTATTGGTAAAAAAGGGGGCGCCTCTATTCCCTATATACATCCATTATATGGCAAAATTTATAGTCAAGAAAAAACATTTTTAGATGAAACGACATTAACTCAAATTGCATCTATTACAAATGGACGTTACTTTAGAGCGATTGATAGCCTTACACTAAAAAAAATATTATCTCAAATTAATGAACTTGAAAAAAGTGAAATAAAATCGACTAACTATGCGACTTACAAAGAGTGGTTTCCTTACTTCATTGGACTTGCATTATTAATGCTTATACTTGAATTAATTATTAGCAATTTAATCGCAATAAAAATACCATGATATTTTATAATAGTCATTACTTATTCTTATTATTTGTTATTCCGATTGCAATTGTTATTATTATCATCGGTCACCAAATACGTAAAAAGCGGTTATCTCGACTCATTCAAGTAAACCTATGGAAAACAGTAATCCCTACCTTAAGCTATACACGTCGCTTTTGGAAACATGTTTTTTTTATCATTGCATTTTCATTGATTATCATTTCATTTTTACGACCTCAATACGGACTTCGAATTGAAACAAAATCACGAAAAGGACAGGATATTTTTATTGCACTGGACACATCAGCAAGTATGTTTGTTACTGATGCGCGACCATATCGGTTTAAGCGTGCTAAACAAGAAATTAAAGGTTTGATTGAATCTCTAAAGGGAGATCGTGTTGGTTTAATCGCTTTTTCTGGTACGGCCTTTATTCAATGCCCACTTACTACAGACTATAGTGCATTACATATGTTTTTGGATGATATTAAAATTGGTTCAATTCCTACACCAGGGACAGATATTGCGACTGCAATAAAAACGGCTCGGCTCGCATTTAATCGCCAAAGTCAAAGTAAAAAAAAGCTACTAATTATTATTTCTGATGGTGAATCTTTCGAAAATAATCCCATTGAATCTGCAAAAAAAGCTGCTGAAGATGGCCTTACCATATTTACTATTGGAATTGGAACACCTGGTGGAGAACCGATTCCAATTTATAATGCCGCAGGAAACCGCATTGGGTTAAAAAAAGATAAAACAGGTCAGGTCATCATATCACAACTTAATGAGTTATTACTGCAAGAAATTGCGCAGCTAACAGATGGTCATTACTTCTTATCTAATACCGGACCACTTGCTATTAATTCAATTTATCGTATTATTTCTGAATTAGAAAAAACTACTTTAAGTAAAGAAAAACGTCAATATCGTCAAGACCGCTATTATTGGTTTTTGATTCCTGCTCTTTTCTTTCTTATAATGGAGTTTATTTTTAGTGAGAAAAAATCAATTTCTCAAAAAGAAAAGGATTCTGCTTAAAAATGTCTATTTATTTTACGTTTATTAGTTTATTTTTCTTATATCAAGCAACTTATGGGTTTGAATTATTTGATTATTTTAATTCCCAAAAAGGTAAAAAGTCATACCAAAATAAAAACTATGATGACGCATTGGCTTCTTTTTCAAAATTACTTAACTCAAGACACCATAAAGCTCAAAACTATTCAAATTTAGGTAATATCTATTTTAAGCAAGGCGATTTTGAAAGTGCAGAAACAGCCTATGATATGGCATCACAGTTATTACCTACTACCCATCCTCATCAAACAGTAGTAGATTATAATAATGGGACAACCGCATTGAAAAACCAAAATTATCGCTCTGCTATTGACTATTTTAAAAAAGTGCTTCGCAGAACGCCTCAGGATCATGATGCTAAACATAATTTAGAACTTGCCTTATCATTACTAAAACAAGAACAAGAACAAAATCAACAACAGCAGAATCAACAACAACAACAACAAAATCAACAACAACAAAATCAACAACAACAAAATCAAC
>CAXFGY010000066.1:0-8228 GCA_964002605.1 uncultured Candidatus Marinamargulisbacteria bacterium | reverse complement strand
GTATTAAGCTAGTTTCTTTGAAATTCATTCTACTTGCTGTAATAACAGGTGCTTTTAATGTTCCGGAAACAACTAGGGATAATTCACCTTGATTAGAAATTGATTTAATATTCTTATTAAAAAATCACAAAAAGTTTATTTTGTCATTTACTAAATTTAAATTAACTAATAATGGATTTGACTGATTGTTATTCTCCAATAAATCTGCCAACGGTATTGTCCCTTTTAATAATGTTTTGTGCGTTTGAATTGAATCATTCAATGAAATATCACTAATATTTAATACGCCTTTCTTTGTTAACTCTCCTTGAGATTCAATTTTTTGAAATTGACTACTATTAATAGTCCCTTCCTCAACTTTAACTTTGAATTTATGATTTTTGATTTTTTCTTTTATTTTTAAACTACCGTATTTAAATTTTAAATCGCCAAATAATCCATTTAAAACTGTTATATCAGAATTTATTTTCAATGGCATATTTTGAATATAATTAAATTCTGTTTTTCCATTTATTGTACCCTCTATATTATTAAATATCCGATTTATATTTTTACTTTGTTTTTTCTTTTTATTCAACTTGTTAAACTGAATAATTTCAGATGAGTACTTTTGTCCTTTATATAAAATCACCTTTTGATTTGAAATTGTTGATGAGAATATAGGAGATTTTTTCTCTTTTTGTACTTCATTAATCACTAGAAAATTTTGACTTGAAACTTTAAAATCAACTATATCTGAAGCAATATCCACAATATTTTTTAGATTTATATTATTCATTGCTAAATCTAAATTGATTTCTGACAAGTTTTTTTTATCTTTATTAAATAAAATATTTTCTATATTGCCATTTAATTTCATTAGACTTTTATTTTTTCTGATCGTCATAGGGCTTATTTTAATATTATTTTTTGAAAATATAATTTTACTATCAATCTCATCAATTTTTGAACTTAAAAACTTAATATTTTTAGCATTAAAACTTAAGCTAATCTGAGGTGTTGTGATTGTTTGTTTAATGCGTCCTTCTAGTAAAATATCCCCTTCATATAGACCTAACGGGCTAAATAAATTATTCATTTCTTTAATATTGACTAAACTCCCTTTATGAATTTTGACATCTATATCTTTGTATAAGCTCACTGAACCTGTTAACTTCACTGCTGTTTTTTGACTATTTAGAAGTAGTTTTCTTATATCTAGATGTTTTCCATCCCAACTTCCCTTAAATGCTGCTGATTTAAATGGTTGGTTTATTAAATATAATTTTTGAATATCAAAATATCCTTCCATTGCGTAATTAGAAATCCATGGATTAGGAATAATACGAGTCATTATATTCGGTGTTATTTGTTTGACTAAAATTTTTGTTGTTATAATCCCCTCTAATGGTTTTATTTTATTTGAAATATATTTTTGAATAAATGGTATGCGATTAATTTCAAATTGATCAATCGCTAACTCTGCTGAGATTGGATACTTTTTAAATACTCCTTTTAAGAATATGGCATTATTCTTTTTGCCTTTAATATCCAGTTTTTTTACTATTGTTTCTCCATTAGAATGTTCAAACTCTGTTTCCAATAAAGAAAAAAATTGGTCTTTAATCGTTAAGTTTTCAATTTTAACTAAACCTGTCGCCTGTCCACTTTCAAATATGTTTATATTTTTTATTTTATAAGGCCAACTTAATTGAAAAATTGCATTAAAATCAGCTTGTTTTTTTTTATCTATTGATTGAATAGATTGTAATGGAATATTATTTGCATCAATTTTTATTAACATATTTACACTTGACCTTCTCCCAGAAACTATTAATGGCTGATCTTGTTGGTTTAAGTATAATTCTGATTTAAATGATATCTGATACGGTCGGTAAAAAAGAAAAGTATTAATATGCTGAATATCTTGATCATAAATGTACATATTAGATGATGAAGTTGCAATTTCAAATTGCATGTTATCCTTATTACCCAATATTTTTATTGAAACATTTGAGTTTCCAGTTAATCTTATTGGTATTTTAGATGTTTCACTAATTAGATTTAGATTGATATTGTTAACTAAAGTATTCGCTTCAATTTTGACAGGTAGTTGTTTATGATAAATAGTTGCTATTCCTGATATTTTCCCATCATTTATTTGGCCTTTTTGAAAATTCAACAACACATTATCAGTCATTATCTGATAAGATAATTGCATATTATTAATACGAATGGGTTTATATTCTAAATGTGAAATCTTAACCTCTCCATATTTTTGAGTTACATTTAATTCTCCTGACATTTGAGTTTCTTGTGACATTAATCTTGCTGGCAATGACTCAAAGGATAGGACTAATGGGGGCGACTTCAACAATGAAACAACCCATGGCTCTTGATTTGAAATTTTACTTTTTAAACTATTTATAGCGTACCTTTGATCAATAAGCTTATTTTTTTTCAACTGTTCTATTACTTTAGTTAATTGAGATGGTGTGATTTTAGGATTGTATAATTTGATTAATGATTGATCTACTTTTCCACGATTAATATAAACTTTTCCATTAATATTTCTTATACTTTCTTTTAAAAATGGAACCTGCAGTTCCCCTTCTTTGACAGAAACAATAATATAAAATAAAAATGGATACTTTAAACTATAATCAGGTTTATTTTTAATATTTACATTTATATTCATATTGCCTGCATTTACTTTATATCCTTTTAATGGAAGAAAATAAGAACTCAATTTTGTGGGATTAACATTTCTGAAAATAGCATCAATACTATAATTTTTTTTATGGATATCAATTACTGTATTTACAGTTAACTGTGTATCACTTTCTTTAACCCTTCCAAATAATTCTCCTACAATGTCATTATTATTTTTAATAGTAATATTTCCATATAATTGATTTAAACTTACATTAAAAGGATCCTTAATACTTTTTAAACTTAATCCTTTATTATCTTGATAATTAATCGTTAAATTTTTAATTTTAATATTTGCCAGATCACTATTTATAGGTAATCGTTTTTGAGTTTTAAAACTATTTTTAAATATAGATAAATTCCATTTACCATCTCTAAACCTTTTAATAAAAATCGTTGCTTCATTAACTGTTAACTTAGTGTTTCTCAATATTGCTTTATTTAAAAAAAAATTATACAAATTAAACTCATAGTTTAATTTTGGAATGCTCACTATTTCCTGTTGATCCGCTGAAAAAACAATAATATTTTTTAATTCAATTGAATTAAACAAATTCCCTTCTACTGCACCCAATGTAACCGGAAGACTATACTTGTGTTTTAATTGAAATTGGATATAAGACTTAACAATTTCATGAAACAAATTACTTTTAATTGCAATTCCTATTAATATTGCTAATGAAATCACAAAAAATAAACTTTTATAACTAAACTGAATTAAAAACTTTATCAGCTTATTTTTCATTAATCAGGTAAAATTGTTTTTTCTTTGATTACTCTTGTAATTAAATCCCAGGATGATTCATAATGCAATTTTGTTGCTTTTGCCATTTTCTCTGTATAGTACTTTGCTGGATAAGTTGCCTTTTCTTTTGGTGAAAACAAAATAAATGGTACAGGCTCTCGTGTATGGGTTTTTAAGCGACATGGTGTAGGATGGTCCGGTAAAATAAATACAATCGTATCTTTGTTATGTTCACAATATTGTTTAATGGGTTCACAAATGTGTTGATCAAAATCTTCAATTGCTTTTGTTTTTAATACTGCATCACCCATATGACCACATTCGTCAGGGGCTTCAATATGAATATAACAAAAATTATGCTTATCTAAAATTGTTAATGCAGCGTCTAATTTATTTTTATAATTTGTATCGATAAACCCTGTAGCACCTTTAATATTAGGTGCTTCTAAACCCGTTAATTTTGCTAACCCTTTCAATAAATCGACTGCTGTTACAATCCCTCCTGACAAGTTAAACTTTTCATAAAATGATGGCATCCCTGGATATGGACCTTGTGACCATGGCCAAATATGAGTTGCAGGTCTTTTATTCTCTGATATACGCCTTTTATTTACTTTTGAATCTGTCAATATCTTTTGACAATCATTTATAAACGCCTTCATATCATCTTCATATTCCCCATTAGGAAGTTCTGTTTGGATATTTTGATCTAAAATGTCATGAGGTGCTGTTGTATTTAATTTCGCATACCTTTGAGGTAAGACAACAATATTACGATATCCTACTCCAGGGTAAAATTTAATACCTAATTGTTTAAAATGTAAATTAAGCTCTAATAATAAATCACTCCCCTCCTGATTACTAATATGACCCGCTGTAAAATCTGTCATTATATTATTAGTAATTGTGACTAAATTACAACGAAAAATAATTGAGTCTTTTGGGACTTTAATACTCATTGCTGCCGCTTCAATAGGGCCCCTTCCTGTATAGTATAATTTAGGGTCATATCCTAAAATACCCATATTAGCAACATCAGATCCTGGATGTAACGTTTCAGGAACTGTATTTACAAGCCCAACATTACCATTTTGAGCAAACCAATTTAATGCATTTTTTTTTGCTACCTGTAAAGGTGTTTGGCCAGCTAAGTCGTTACATGGTTCATCTGACATTCCATCACCAAGTAAAATAATATATTTAGTCATCTATCTTAATAATAGATCATTTACATAATAATTTAAACGCGTATAATCATTCGTTATTATTTAATTGATATTTTTTTATTTTCGACAACTTTATTTAATTGTGTTTCAATTGGAATTAATTGTCTTAACTTATAAAAAAATACCGATTTTTGTATAAATTGAGGTTGAATCCACAGCAATGGTAACAATAATGGAATAATAATAACAATAGCTTTAACACAACTTATCGCTGCGCCTGAAATACGATTTAAAATTCCTAATCCTGAAACTGTTATTATAAAAGACAATAATTTTGTTACAACCCATGATATCCCATACATGATTAATACAATCAATATAAGACTAAGAATAATACTATAAAACTCAGATATACGAATTAATTTTTGAATCTCTTCTGCGATTTGAAGATAATAATTCATTATAAAAAAAAAGGTCAAAATAATTGTAATTGTTTCAATCAGAATTATTAGGAAGCCTTTTTTTAATCCTTTAAAAGCATGATAACTTACATAAACAAGGATGCCATAATCTAAAAGTGATAAAGAAAAAACCATTATACAGAATAAGTTTTTAAAAAATTTTGAATTCGATTTAATGCTTCAATTAACAGGGTTATCTCTGTTGCATAACAACATCGTATATGACCAACACCCCCTTTGCCAAATACAGACCCTGGTACGACTGCTACTTTTTCTTGTTTTAACAATTTAACTGCAAATTCCTGATCTGATAAACCTGTTGACGATATCTTTGGAAAACAATAAAAAGCACCTGTTGGGATCGGCATTTCAATCTTCATTTCATTAAAACGCTTAATACATAAATTTTTACGTTCTATATAAGACGTCTTCATTTTTTCACTTACTTTACTGTCATGTTTAAGTGCTGATAAAGCAGCATATTGAGATGTAATTGGGGCACATAAAGCAGAATATTGATGAATTTTCAAAGCTCTTTCAACGACATTCTCAGCGCCATATATATAGCCAATACGCCATCCAGTCATCGCATGAGTCTTCGAAAACCCATTCAAAACAATACTCCTGTTTTTTATACTAGGAAAATCACATAATGATACTTTATCTTTATCTTGATAGGTAAGGTCTAAATAAATTTCATCAGAAATAGCCCAAAACTGGTGCTTTTTAAGCAAGTTTACAATTTTTTCAAACTCTTTTTTTGAAATTGATGTTCCAGTAGGGTTATTAGGTGAACATAAAATAATTGCTTTTGTTTTTGATGTGATTGCTTTTTCGACTTGTTTAGCATTTAATTTAAATTGTGTCTCTGATGTGTCAATTTCAACAACTTTTCCTCCTAATAAGTTAATTAATGGCGAATAACATACATATGATGGTGTTGGTAATAATACTTCATCTTTTGGATTAATAATTGAACGTAAGACAAGATCAATCGCTTCAGAAACACCTGCTGTAATTAGTAGTTCCGTATCTGGATTAACTGTAAATTGATATTTTTTTTTTAATATTTTAGCAAGCTGCTTACGCAACTCATATAATCCTTTATTCGATGAATACGAAGTCAATCCATTTTCAACTGACTTTATTGCATCATAACAAATAGGCCAAGGCGTACTAAAATCAGGTTCTCCTACTCCTAATGAAATCATGTCAGAATCTTTACTTTCTAATACTAAATCAAAAAACTCACGAATACCTGATGGTGGTATTTGATCTAATTTCTTTGAAAACGGGTATTTCATGGTGAAACAGGTAATCTTTTTTCTTTTATTTTTTTATTTAATGAAATGGAATTTTCTTTATATGTCCTTAAAACAACATGAGTTGCTGTTTTTGAAATATTTTCCATAGAAGCTAATTCTGAGACAAAATCAGAAATTTCTTTTAAAGAAGCCCCTTCCATAATAATTAAAAAGTCATAGTTACCAGAAACCAGATACTGATCAATGACAAAATTGTTATTACTAATTTTTTCAGCAATAGCATCATACCCTTTATTTTTTTCTGGACGAATACTTAATTCAATTAATGCTTTAATTTTGGGAATGACATCCGGATGGTTGGGATTGATCATTGTATTATAGCTAATAATTATATTGTTTTTTTCTAATGTTTTAATCGTTTTTTCAACTTCATTTTCTGATATGTTAAGCAAACCTGAAATATCTTTATAAGATAGTCTTGCTTTATTTTGTATAATATTAAGAATAGCGTCTTTATTTTTCATTATTGATTATAGTAATGTAATATTCATTGACTTTGGCCCAACTATAGCTGATATTTCAATAGGTATTTCATAAATTTCAACATCTGTATTAGGGTATTTTTGTTTTAATTGATTGCATAATATCATTGCTTCTGAATAAAAATAACTATAAGACAGAATAATTTTATATATATATTTTTTACGTTTCACAATTAATTTATCAACTTCTTCACTGAGAAAACTAATTGCATCTTGATAGGATGGTAAACACTGTGGAATTGACCATAAACCTGTTCCATTCTCCATTTTATAAATAGGACAAAAAGCACTTAAGTCAGTCAGAATTGGAAAAGACTGAGATGATGCATTAAACTGTTGAAAAACATCCAAAGATTGTGTAAATCCAATTTGATATAATAATGGAATTGACTTATCAATACTTAATTTGATCTCAGAAACTGATTTTTCTAACTCAATAAGTTTCTGAATATAATTAATTAACAGCCCTGTACTTGTTCCGAATGCATTAGAATTAATAGGATAAAACTCTAAAGGAATATTAGTGCTATATGACAGTTCTTCATACAGTGGAAAAAGTGATTGAAATAATGTACTAGGTGCAACAGCAAATACTGTTTTAATGCCATCTTTTGCTAATTTTTCAAGCTGTGATAAAACTTCTGATTTATTTGGAAGTTGGAAATAAGGAATAGTTTGTTTTTTTACACTCGCATCCCAAAGTTGTGCTATTCCTGGGGTTACTTTTTTATCTAATGGTTTATCTAAATGTTTTTTTAATCCTATCACCTTACATACTGTTGCATTGTAATTCGTTAATATACAAGATGAATCAGTTAAAATTGCTGTTGATTTTACACAACTTTTTTTAGATTTAAATAATTCTTTTTTAATTTCTTCTAAAGGTAATAATTTTTCTTTTTGAAGAATGCGAACCTTTTTGATTATTTGAATATCTTTTTCATCAAACAAACGAATTCCGCCATCTGAGCGCTTTATTTGAGGCAATAAACCTACCTGATCGTAATATCGAATTGTTCTTGGTGTTAGATTTAAAAGTCTAGAGAACTCACCGATTTTATATAACTCTTGATTCATTATCTTTTACTACTACGTAAACTGTTCTAATTCTGACTCAAATTTTGATTGCGGTTGGTGACCAATAATGCGATGAACTTCTTGTCCATTTTTATAAATAATGCAGCATGGAATACTGGTAATCTGTGCTTCTTGAGCTGTAATTGGATTTTTATCTGTATCTAATTTGTATACTTTTAATTTATCTTGATATTTTTCACTAATTGCTTCAATAACTGGCGTTAACATTTTACAAGGACCACACCATTCTGCCCAAAAATCGACCAAAACTGTATCAGTAG
>CAXFGY010000065.1:0-8354 GCA_964002605.1 uncultured Candidatus Marinamargulisbacteria bacterium | reverse complement strand
TTAATTGTTAGAATGTCCTCTGCTAATTTTTGTTTTTTTCCTTTTTTAATAGTTTCGGTTTTAATTATACCTTTTTTAAATTGATTTAAGATGGCATAAATTTCTTTTTTGAGTTTGGGAATCGAATCATAGGTTGTTTCAGCTGAGATTTCAAAATAACCGTTTGTATGTAATGGGGTATATGATGAGCCACTAATGCTATAGGCTAATTTTTTTTGTTCTACTAATTGTTTGTATAGGATTGAATCATTGCCGTTGGTTAAAATAAATTCGAGTAAGTCGAGAGCATATAAATCTTTTGAAAATAATGTAGTGGTGGGAAACCTTAGACTAAAATGTGTGACATTAGTATTACCTTTTTTTTCATGATAACGGGGACTAAAAGGACGTGGTTCTTTAAAATAAGGACGTGTTGGGGCCGCTTGATTAGGAATACTGCCGAATGTGTTATTAATTAATTTTTTTAATTTTTCAATATTAAAATCGCCACCGATGACAAGGACCATGTTTGAAGGCGTATAGTGGGTTTTATAATAACTTAATAAGTCATTTCGTTTAGTTTCTTTATGTGATTTTAAGTAGCCAATAACGGGATGTTGAATAGGATGTGCTTTAAATGTGTTTTGTTGAGCAAGTTGATAGAATTGGCGATGGATATTGGCGTTGTTTTTTTCAATTTCTTTAATAATAACTTTTTTTTCTCTTTCAAATTCTTTAGTATCGATTTTACAAAAAAACATCCATTCATAGAGTGTTTGAATCGCTTTATTGATATAAATGTTGGTTGTGTTGATATAGTAAGAGGTATGATCTAGCGTAGTGTATGCATTGTATGCTCCTCCTAGTTTAGCAATTATATTTTTATATGTTGCTTCATCATGTACCGTTGTACTGCCTCCTGCAACGATATGTTCTAGGTAATGAGAAATGCCTGAACCTAGATAAGCTGCTTCATCGATAGACCCTGCTTTTACATAGGTTCGAGCAGATACGATTGGACTGGTTGAATCTTGAATCAGTACAACTCCAAGTCCATTGTTTAGTGTGTAATGTGTTATTTGTGAATTTGCCATTGTTTTTGTGTTCGTTATTAATAACATTACTGTTGTTATTATGGCAATGATATAATTACTTTGATGACCCACATTTATATGTTAGCTTATTATTTAATATATAAAAAGATTTAGGTATACTTATTTGGATGTCAGATGTAGTTAAAGATACTCTTTTTTTAAATAATAAAAGTTCAGTTTTTCCATTTAATTTTAATGAAGATGTTGCTGAAGTGTTTGATGATATGCTATCTCGAAGTGTTCCATGTTATTGGGATATTGTTAAGTTAATTGTGGTTTGTATTGCTGAGATAACTGCAGATAAAGTTCATATTTATGATTTGGGTTGCTCTACAGGTAATGTTATCAAATCGATTTTGATTCATTTAAATTTGAAAAATGTTCGTATTGAAGGGGTTGATTTAAGTGCTGCAATGCTTTCTCAAACAGCTACTAAGTTAAATTGTCAAGAAAAACAACTTGTTAATTTGATACAACATGATCTAAATGAGTCTATTTCATTACAACAAACAAATGCAATTATTTTAAATTTAACATTACAATTCTTGAAAAAATCAGCACGATATCATTTGTTAAAAAATTGTTATTCTAAACTTGAGCGTAACGGCATTGTGGTAGTTGTTGAGAAAGTTTTAGGGAGAAATAGTGATGAAGAAGCATTACATATGACACGGTTTGAATATTTTAAACGACTAAATGGGTATTCTTTGGAAGAAATTGACAATAAAAAAAAATCATTAGTTTCAATATTAAGGCCTTTAACTATTGAAGAAAATGAAAAGATGTTTCATGATGTTGGTTTTAAGCGTGTGAGCCAATCCTTCCGCTGGTTAAATTTTGTTGCTTGGGAGTTACGTAAATGATATCGGGTGGTTCTTTTGGATATATGTCTTTATTATTTAAAATTGGCATTGTTATGATATTGTCGATTGTTATTTTTTTTATAATTGGTGTTTTTTTGGTTAAGTATTTACTATTGCCAATGTATTTTTTAATTATTTTTGTGATTTTGGGTGTTTTTTGTGGGTTTTATTATGTTTTTTTACAAATAAAACATCTTAAATGAATTTATAAAGAATTTTACAATGATGCAATTAGCGGCTAATTTTAATTTTATTCGTCAAAAATTGTTGTTTCGTGCTTTGTTTTTGGGTCTGTTGGTGATTGGTTTTGGTTTGTATTATGGTTATTTTTTTTGGGTGTTATCTGTTTTTCTAGGTATTTTTTTTGGGTATATTATTTTTTCACAGCTTATTTGGACGCAATCAAATCTTTTGAATTTAAAACAACCACGACATTTTTTTATTGGATATATTACTCGCTTATGTTTATATAGCATACCTGTTAGTATTACTTTATTATTAAAGAACTATTTAAATCTTTATATTCTTTTGGTATTCTTATTAATATTTCAATTTCAGTATGTATTACTGGAGTTTTTTAGAAATTATAAAAGGTATAAAAGGCGATTAAAAAATGGATCAATTAGGTAAAATAACATTAGAAACGATATCTTTATTTGGTAAAGAAATAACGTATAATCCGGTTACATTTAAAATGACTTACTTGGTAATGGCTATTATTTTTATTTGTGCCTTTATTGCAGGACGTTCTTTTAAAAATGTGCCAGGCAAGTTGCAGAATATTTTTGAATTGTTATATGCTTTTTTATCTGATTTGACGATTAGTACTCTTGGCGAGAAAGAAGGGCGTCGTTACGTTCCGTTTATTATTACATTGTTTATGTTTGTTTTAGTTTCAAATTGGATTGGTATTTTTCCTAATATTCTTCGTTTTGTGGGAGTAATTATTGCGTTGGTTCATCAGTTATTTAGTTCTTCAGTTTCGATTGTATTTGAGGGCTTTACAGCGATTAGTGTGGTTGTTTCAGATTCGGTTTGGTATAGTTCGTTGTTGAATTCAAATGGGATAGAAGAGCCAACAAAATCAGTTAATACTGATTTGGCAATTGCGATATTGGTATTTATTTTGTGCCAAATGTATGGGATACGTAATAAAGGGCTTTATCGTTATATTCGTAATTTTGCAGATGACCCTTTTCCAATGAAAGGACCTTTAATACTTTTTTTCTTTTTAAATCCGTTTTTTTATTTAAATTTGATTGGGTTAGTTGCTAATGTTGTCTCGCATTCTTTTCGTTTGTTTGGGAATATTTTTGGTGGCAGTATGATCATTGTTATTGTGTCATCATTGTTGAAGTTTTTTGTTGTTCCAGTGGGTTTGTTTGCTTTTTTTGGTTTATTTGCAGGGTTAGTTCAAGCGTTTGTATTTACAATGTTAGCGATTACGTATTTACAGCAACAGCAATAATGAGGTAAGGGGTTAATAATGGTTGAGTTTGTTAGAATTTGTTCGATATTAGGAGCTGGTATTGCGATGGGTATGGGGGCGATTGGTTCAGCAATAGGTGAAGGTATGATTGCGATGCAAGCAACGGCTGCATTGGGTCGACAACCCAGTGCTTCGGCTAAGCTGTTACGGACAATGATTATTTCACAGGCGGTTACTGAGACGGCTGCTATATTTGCTTTGGTTGTTTCTTTATTATTAGTATTTAAAGGGGAGGGGACAACTTTTATTAAAGGGATTTCGTTTATAGCGGCAGGAATAACTATTGGTTTTGGTACGATTGGTGCAGGGTTAGGTGCTGGTTTGCCAGGTAGTTCAACAATGAGAGGGATTGGAAGGCAGCCTGAAAACTCAGATGTTTTAACAATTCAAATGATTATTGGTCAGGCAGTCACACAAACTTCAACAATATTTGCGCTTACTATTTCCTTAATATTAGTTGTTTTAGATTCTTCAGGAGGTGTGTTAAAATCATTTGCAATATTAGGAGCTGGTGTTGCAATGGGTTTTGGGGCTATCGGTCCTGGTATTGGAGATGGTTTGGTTGCTTTGAATGCAAATCGTTCAGTGGGTAGAAACCCAATTTATATGGGTCTTTTAACTCGAACAATGATTATTGGTCAGGCAATTACAGAAACAACGGATATTTATGCAATAGTCGTGTCTTTAATGTTAATATTTGTTGTTTAGTAAAGGTTAAAAATATAAGGAGGAAAAAATGGATACAATAACAGGAGCAGAATTAATAAAAGGGCTTGCTTATTTAGCGGCAGGTATTTCTATGGGGTTTGGTGCAATAGGGCCAGGTATTGGAGAGGGTTTTGTTGGTGGTAAGGCATGTGAGGCAATAGGTAAGCGACCTGATGAGGCTAATTTAATAACGAAAACTATGATAATTGGTCAAGCTATATCTGAGACAACCGGTATTTATGCTTTAGTTGTGTCTTTGATTTTAATATTTGTTGTATAAGATTAGGAGTGTTTGATGATTTCAATTAATGTATATGAAATCGTAATGCAAATTATAAACTTTTGTATTTTGTGGTTTTTAATCACTAAGTTTTTAGTAAAGCCATTGGGTATTTTTTTGCAAAATCGATCAGATTCAATAAAAAATGATATTGATGTTGCATCTCAAAATAAAACAGAGTCAGAAAAATTATTAAAGTCTCAAAAAGATGCTTACAATGAGGCACGACAAGAAATTAAAAAGATGCGTCAAGAGGCTGAGGATAATGTTAATGAAGAGCGATTGAAAGTTATCGATCAAGCAAAGCTTGATTCTGCTAAAATAATAGCCGATGCTAATAAGACAGTTGCATTAAACCTAGAAGAAGTTAAACGAAGTTTGTTGTCTGAAACGACTCATTTAGTTGTAGGAATGGCTAAAAAGGTTTTAAAGCGTGAAATTACTAAAACAGATCAGCAAATGCTTGTTTCAGAAGCATTAGGTCAAAAATAAATCGATGAGTCATGTTATTTTAGCAAAGCGATATATTAATGCGTTTATTAAAAATGTAGTTAAAGAAAAGTTGGTTTATGCTTTAGATCAAGTTGAGTTAATGGGGTGTGAAATAATGCACCAAGATGATCTACTTAAGGTGTTATTTAATCCTGTAATTACCTATGATCAAAAGAAAAAACTTTTGGTAGCTGTTGCAAAGGAGCTATCTGTTGATATGTTGGTGCTTAATTTGTATTCTTTGTTGTTAAAGAAAAAACGTCTTTTAATTATCGGATATTTAGTTCAAGAGGTTAAAGAAATTAAAGCTCAAATTTCTGGTCTTTCTGAAGTTGTTTTGAGTGTTCCTAATGTATTCAATGAATCGGATTTACCTCATATTAAGAAAATGATTGAATTAAGATTAGGCAAAAAAGTTTTTTTTAGTGTTCAAGAGCGTGATGAGTGTATTGCTGGATTTAAAGCTCAAGCAGGGTTTATTTTATTTGATGGCACGCTTGAAAATCATTTAAATAAATTCGCTTTTTCATTAACGTAAATTATAATTAAGGAAGGATAAAGTTATGAAAATTAAATCAGAAGAAATTACTTCAATAATAGAAAAAGAAATACAATCTTTAAATATATCAGTTGATGTAAAAGAAGTCGGTACAGTTTTACAAGTTGGTGATGGTATTGCAAGAGTATATGGTTTAGATAAAGTTATGTCTGGTGAAATGGTAAAATTTTCTGATTTAGTTTATGGGGTGGTTTTTAATTTAGAAGAAGATAATGTTGGGGTTGTTATTTTAGGTAGTGGAGAAAGTATTTCTGAAGGAGATACAGTTGAGCGTACCGGAAGAATTATGGATGTTCCTGTTGGAGATGCCTTGTTGGGAAGAGTTGTAGATGCTTTAGGAAACCCAGTTGATGGGTTTGGCCCAATTGATACGCCTCATAAACAATCTATTGAGAGGGTAGCTGCAGGAGTATGTGATCGACAACCAGTTAAGGAGCCTCTTCAGACAGGTATTAAATGTATAGATACAATGATTCCTATTGGTAGAGGTCAGCGAGAGCTTATTATTGGTGATCGCAAGACAGGAAAAACAGCAATTGCTGTTGATACAATTTTAAATCAAAAAAATAATGATGTTATATGTATATATGTTGCTGTTGGACAAAAGAAGTCAACGATTGCAAATGTGGTACAAACTTTAAAAGATTATGGTGCTATGGATTACTCTATTGTTGTATCAGCAGCAGCATCAGAGTCAGCAACGCTTCAATTTTTAGCGCCTTATTCAGGTTGTGCAATGGGTGAATACTTTATGGATAATGGTAAGCATGTTCTTATTGTATACGATGATCTATCAAAGCATGCTGTTGCTTATCGTCAACTTTCCTTATTACTAAGAAGACCGCCTGGTCGTGAAGCATACCCAGGTGATGTTTTTTATCTTCATTCTCGTTTGTTAGAACGTGCATTAAAGTATAGTGATGAAAAAGGGGGTGGTTCTATGACTGCATTGCCAATTATAGAAACACAAGCGGGTGATGTATCGGCTTATATTCCTACTAATGTGATTTCGATTACTGATGGCCAAATTTATCTTGAGTCTAAATTGTTTAATTCTGATATAAAGCCAGCAGTAAACCCTGGTATTTCAGTTTCACGTGTTGGAGGAAGTGCTCAAATTAAAGCGACTAAGAAGGTTGCTGGTAGCTTAAGACTTGATTTATCGCAATATTGGGAAATTGAAGCATTTTCTCAGTTTGGATCTGATCTTGATAAAGCAACTCAACAGCAATTAGAGCGAGGTAAGCGATTAATCGAGATACTTAAGCAAGATCAATATAAACCTATGCGTATTTCATTGCAAGTTGTTGTTGTTTATGCTGCTGTTAATGGGTACTTGGACACTATAGAAGTATCAAAAGTACAAGAATTTGAAAAAGAACTCTGTTCATTATTAGTATCTAAACATCATTTAGTTTTAGATGAAATTGAGTCTAAAAAGGAGTTGACTGATTCAATTTTAGAGTCATTAAAAGCAATTATTGAAGATGTTCAAAAATTATTTTTAGAAGGATAGTTAAGCTGAGATGTCACAGTTAAAAAATATTAAAGATAGAATTGAATCAGTTCAGCAAACATGTAAGATAACTCAAGCCATGAAAATGGTAGCAGCAGCTAAATTTAAGTCTGCATCTGATTTATCAGTTAAATCTTATGATTATATTGACAAGTTAACTGAATTATTAAATACACTTATATCTCAATCAGAAATTCATTCGATACCCTATTTGTTAGATAATAAAAATGCCAAGAAAGAAGCTGTTATAGTTATATCTGGTGATCGGGGATTATGTGGTGGCTTTAATTCAAATTTAATCAAAAAAGTAAATGATTTCAAAGCTTTAAAAAAGGATAATGTGGATTATTTTTTTTGGGGACAAAAAGCGTATGATTTTTTTAAAAATAAGAAAATAAATATTATTTCATGTGAAAATGGACTTACGAGTAAGACGTCTTTAATTCAAATAATTAAATTATTTGATTCAATTTCAATTGATTATATCAATGGTGTTTACGCTTCAGTACATTTGATTTATACATCATTTAAATCTATTTTAGCTAGTCAACCCATATTAAAGCAAATTCTTCCAATAAAAATTGATCCAGATTATGAGTTACGAAAAGAAGATTACTATGTTGAACCTAACACTGATAAAATATTGAATTCTCTTTCTAAAGAGGTTGTTCATTTAACGTTATTTAGGAGTATAGTAGAAAGTTTTGCAGCAGAGCAAGGCGCTCGTATGACAGCAATGGATTCAGCTACAGATAATGCTAAAGAAGTGATCAGAGACTTGAAATTGCAGTATAATCGGGGTCGTCAAGCTCAAATAACGACTGAATTATCAGAAATAGTAGCTGGTGCAGAAGCATTGGTGCAATAAATTAAATTGGAGGAAATGTATGAGTAATAAAGGAAAAGTAGTTCAGGTAATAGGCCCTGTAGTTGATTTTAAATTTTCTGATGGAAACTTACCCAAACAAGGAGATGCGGTTGAAATATTAAGTCAGAATAGTAATCGTTTGGTTTTTGAAACAATGCAACATTTAGGAGATAATGTTGTAAGAACAGTATCGATGGAAAGTACGGATGGTTTGGTTCGTGGCCAAGAAGGCGTGAATACCGCTAGGCCTATTTCAGTTCCTGTTGGACAAGAGACTTTAGGCCGTATCATGAACGTTGTGGGTAAGCCGATTGATTTTGAAGGTGATATAAATGCTAAATCATATATGCCAATTCATCGAGAAGCGCCTAGTTTTAAAGATCAAACTACTGGAACTACTATGTTTGAAACAGGAATAAAAGTAGTTGATTTGTTAGCACCTTATCCGCAAGGTGGAAAAATTGGATTATTTGGTGGTGCAGGAGTTGGTAAAACCGTTTTGATCC
>CAXFGY010000064.1:0-8539 GCA_964002605.1 uncultured Candidatus Marinamargulisbacteria bacterium | reverse complement strand
TATTGTAATCTGTTTCAGTTAAAATTGTAATAGGTGTAATTTTTAATGTTACTGAAGATTTTTAGGAAGTTGGTTATAAATTTCTTTAATTTTTTGATCTGACTCCTGAGGTAATACCAGTGTTGTATCATGAGTGGCAACAATGATCATGTTTGAAATATCAGCAGTGGCAATCAGTTGCCCCGGTTCAGCATAAATAATATTATGATTTGAATCGACACTCACAAATTGACCTTTACTTGAATTTTGATGTTGATCTTGGTTTAAAAATTGAGCAATCGCACGCCAATTACCGATATCATTCCATTGAAATTGGGCAGGAACTAGGCGGGTGATTTGGGTTGCTTTTTCCATGATGCCATAATCAATAGAAATTGGATCAAAGTGATGATAGTTTTCTAAAACAAACTTATTATTTTGGGATAAGATTTCATAATGATGAGGCAAATGAGTTTTAAATAATTGAGCAAGTATTTTAGCTTTACAAATAAATATACCGGCATTCCAAAAAAAATGAGGGTCTTTATAATAGCGTTGGGCTGTTTTTAAATCTGGTTTTTCAACAAATTGGGAAACATGATAGATTGAAGTGTCTGTGTGATTGGTATTAATATAGCCAAAACCAGTATGAGGTTCAGTAGGGGGAATGCCAATTGTGACAATGGTGTTATTGGTTGCTGCTTCTTGAGCAGCAATCTCAAGTGTCGTTTGAAATTTTTGATCATCATCAACCCATTGATCTGCAGGGATAATAGCAATAATCGCATTGGGGTCAATTTTTTCAAGTAATAATGTGGCCCATCCAATACATGCTGCAGTATTTTTACCGATTGGTTCTTGTAGAATTTGTGTTTCAGGAACCAGGTCTGTTAATGATTCCAAATGCATTTTTTGATTTTGATTACCTAATACCCAACGCTGATCTAAAGGACATAACTCAACAATACGATTAATGGTTTGATTAATAAGCGGCGTATCGCCAATTAAAGATAAAAATTGTTTCGGTTTATCTTGTCTAGATAATGGCCAAAACCGCGTACCGATACCACCTGCCATAACCATACAGTGTAAATTCATGATCAAATATTATATCATAAACAATGTATGAATTGGGGCATTAATTTGGTACTTATATTTGGAGGTTAAGATGTTCTTGCGTTACAAAGCACAGTTTTTTTGTTTGATAATACTTTTTTCTTTAATAATGATGACTGGATTACTCGTTGCAATGGGAAAGTCGCCAAATTCTGATAAAACGGGTGACGATTGGTTATGTACAATATCTTTAAAGGTTCCTCATTCGGGTTGGCAATTAGTTGTTGACTCCGTTTATGAAGGTAATAATGCGCTGTTAGTTTTGGCACGGGTTAGTGTGCCATTTGAAGGTATGTTTGCACAAGTTATTACAACCCGTGAGCAAAAGATTATGATTGAAGGAGAGCGCTATCCAGTGAATGTTGTTGTTGTAGGTAAGACATGGGAGTGGTCATTTCCAGAATCCTATCAATTTGTTTCTACTTTAACTGAAATTGATGAGATGGCTTCTGCAATTATTGCTTTAAATAATCAACGTCAATTTCGTATTATAACAGAGTAATACAATTGGATAATACTAAGTTAGATCTGGTGAAAAGGGAGGATACAGATGTTACATTATTCTGAATATGGTGCAGGTGAACCATTCATTATTTTACATGGATTATTAGGATCGTCTGAAAACTGGAAAACAATCGCAAACAAACTATGTCACTATTTTAATGTCATTACAATTGACCTGCGTAATCATGGGCGATCATTTCATCGCGAAGAAATGAGTTATCAAGTCATGGCAAAAGATGTTATTGAATTAATACACCATTACAATTGGAGTTCCCCGATCATTATGGGACATTCAATGGGAGCAAAAGTCGCATTAGCAATAACAGATCAATATGATGGGGATATCAAACAATTAATTCAAATAGATATGGTCAATAAGCACTATGATAATCGTCACCTCAACATTATAAATGCAATGGAGGGAATCTCAATTGGATCATATCAATCTCGAATTGATTTACGTCGTATATTAGAACAAGAAATTAAAGATCCTAATATATTAGGATTAGTCTTAAAAAATACATTTCAAGACGCTGATAGACTCCGTTGGAAAGTAAATATAAAAGCAATTAAAACGAATTACAATTGTTTAATACAACAGGTGATTTTAAATGATATCATTGAAATCCCAACGTTAGTCATTAAAGGCGAATTATCAGATTATATATCTGAACAAGACCACAACCTCATTAAAGCCACTTTTTCTGAAGTGACGATTAAAACAATTGAAGGGGTAGGTCATTGGGTCCATGCAGAAGCACCCGATCGATTCATGGAAATCATATTGAATTTTTTAGAATGTAATTTATAATATAATTTAATAACCCCATGATACAAACGAAACTGATTTTATACTTAACCATTATTGTTTTATGCGTTGGATGTAGTTCAAACCAAAATAAAGACAAATGCTATTTGGGTGTCATGTTAAACGACACAACATTACCACTACCTAACTTCCACGTTAACCCGCATATCATCGGATATCAAGTCGACTGGTCCAGTGATCCTCAACAAATATTAAATCAAACCATTTTAAACCACTTAGCGATTCCTTATATCAAATGGCATCCGCAATTTTGGGATAATTCTTTAGACATCAGTTTAATCAGTATTTTAAATGGAGAATGGGACAGTTATTTATCCAGTTGGGCAGCCGCAATCATGGAAATTGAATATCCTGTTATGATTGCATTTGCACCTGAAGTTAATAATGCATCTTATCCCTGGCATTTAACCCAAAACCCCAAGTCAGGTGATGATTATATTGCGTCATATCAGTATATTGTTAATTATTTCCGAGAATATGGGGCGTACAATGTATTTTGGGTCTGGGAAGTAACAAGTCAACCCAGCCCCCTAACAGAATGGAATCAAATCAAAAACGCTTACCCTGGTGATAGTTACGTTGATTGGGTCAGTATTGTTGCTAAGAATATGGGAAGTACAACACAATGGTCTCAATGGCAACCATTAGAATTAATTGTTGGACCCTTTATTCAAGAAATTTATCAGCAATATAAACATCCCATTGCATTATCTATAGATACAGTCAATCAAGGGGGTAATGCCAGTCAATGGATACACACCATTCCCATCCAGTTACAAAGTTCTCTATCAATGGTTAAAATGATCATGATTGCCCAGAATCACTACAAAAACATCCAAGATCAGCCCATTTTTAACGCAAATATTGACCAATTTCAAACAGTTACACCTGACCCAACAACTTTAAAGCCACTGTTGTTTCAGAAAAAACAATCTATTGTAATGCCCAAAGCGATTCAACAAGGGGCCTATCATTGGCAAGGTGAATCCGACTTTAATGGTCAAATCCAATATGATCTGCAAAAAAATACAATGAAAGTATCAATATGGCTACAAGATGATCAAATTCAATCAAGAATCACTACCGATGACAATGTCATTTTAGGCGATTCAATTGAATTATTAGTCAATCAAAATCAATGGGCAATCAATATCACTAATAGCACGATTTTATGGGACTTAAAAAACCATCAAGCTATACCAAAGGCTCAAATTACGTATAACAAAGTAGATACGACGACTCATATCAAAGTAACATTTCCGCTAGATACCCCACTTGAAACGCTAAAATTAAAGTTTCATGACTTTGATGATGATGGTTATACTCAAATCACCTTTTAATAAATGGATGACTGATTAAAAACAGATGTTGTGATTTATTACATTTTATTTTAATATATAGAAAAGGTTTATATATGAAAATCAATACAAATCAACCCATTCTGTCATTATTAGCAGATTTAGGACTTACAATTACAAAAAATTCAGGTGGGTTTTATGATCCGAATCACACCTATCGAATCACATCATTTCCTAGAATACAAATGTTAAGCGACAGTTCTAACGATACTAACTTAAAACCAATTAAATTTTATAATGGCACTATATTTTTAAAATCATTAGAAGTAACTGAAAAGACACTAAACGTTAAACTATTTGTTTAAATGACAACCCAAAATATTTCTGGAAAAACACAAATTCTAGGTGTTATTGGTCATCCTGTAAATCATACTGGTTCCCCAGCAATGCAAAATCACATGTGCCAGCAACTCGGGCTAGATTACGTTTATGTTGCATTTAATGTCGCGCCCGATCAATTAGAGTCTGCAATATCAGGAATTCGAGCTTTACATATTAAGGGTGTCAATGTCACAATCCCCCATAAAGAAGCCGTGATTCCATTTTTAGATGAATTAGATCCACTCGCGGAAAAAATAGGAGCAGTCAATACGATTGTAAATCAAAATGGTCGCTTAATAGGCTACAATACCGATGGCCGTGGATTTTTAATTGCTTTAATGCAAGAACTCCAAATTGATGTCAATAATAAACGTATTATCATTCTAGGTGCAGGCGGATCTGGCAAAGCAATTGCACATACGATTGCCGAAAAACCAATAAACTCATTAATTATAGCAAACCGTACAGCAGAAAAAGCGCATCAGTTGGCTCAATTATGCCAAGCGCAAGGCACTGCCTTATCCGATTTAACATTAGCCAGTTTAACTGATGCCGATATCGTCATCAATACAACAGCCTTAGGAATGGGCGATCATCAAAATCAATGTCCAGTAACAGCGTTTAGTTGGGTTTCAACAAAACACTTAATTTGTGATATCATTTATAATCCAAGTGAAACACCATTTTTAAGTCAATGTCGGCAAAAAGGTGCAACCACATTAAATGGAATTGGAATGTTGGCAGGGCAAGGTCAACTTGCATTTGAATTATTTACAGGGTTTTCAGCGGATTATCAGCTATTAAAAGCACAGCTCATTTAATTCGTTTAATTAAATCGTAACAAGGGTATAAGATATACAAGTAAAAAAACAAAATGATCGAAAGAAACAACATTAAAATGAAAAAAAACACCCCAAAAAATAATAATCCCCAAAATAACATGCAAAAAAAAAGTGATGAAACCAATAAGGAAAATTTAAATAACGAAACCCTACAAGTATTTAGTCAATATCAACGGGTTGGTGTATTTGTTGATGTCCAAAATATGTTTTACTCGGCCAAACGATTAAAAAATGCAAAATTAAATTTTGAAAAATTAATGAAAACTGCCGTCAGAGGACGTCAATTAATTCGGGCAATTTGTTATGTAGTTGAAACACCTGATGTAGATCAATCCGGGTTTACAGATATGTTAAAACAAACAGGCTATGAAATTAAAAGTAAATTACTTAGAACCCGTTCAGACGGATCTTCTAAAGCAGATTGGGACATGGGGATTGCCATAGACGCTGTAAATGTTGCTGATAAATTAGATATTATTGTAATCGTTTCTGGCGATGGAGACTTTAGTGACCTCGTTCACCATTTAAAAGGAAGAGGGGTTCATGTTGAAGCCATTTCTTTTCTTGAAAGCACAAATGAAGACTTAATTAATGCAGTCGACTATCATATCCCAATTGATAATCAGTTGTTAATTTATCCACGACGCAAGCGATGAATTTCTATTTTCAAATTTTTAAACAAGTCATTCAAAAAATACGCGCTGACCTAATACTCATTGTGCCCTTTACAATGTTTTATTTTTGTTTCTACACTTTTTCAGTCATTTCACCGTTGTCTTTATTTACTAATGAAAGTGTAAATATATCTAATTTACTTGTTATCATTTTATTATGGATCGTAGAGTTATTTATTAAGTGTATCGTCATCATGTGGGATCATTTAAAGTCACTAAAAAATGCGTATCACCATGTACGAACTCAATTTTTTAAATTAATAATGGCACTGTTAATTACGTTAACGCCCATTGGACTCATTTTTACACTATTATTAAAAGAAAGTATTTCGTCAATCAGTTTTCTTCAACCATTGATATTAATTTTAATCCTATTTTTAATCGCCCCGATCATAATATTAAATCATTTTTTACCCGTTATTTTTTTATTAAAGTCAATTTCAATCCAACAAGGCATTCAAGGTATTGTTACCTTATTTGAGTCTAAAATTAATCAAGCGATTTATTACGTCATATTTGTCATGTTAATATCAACAAGTGCAATGATGATTGTATTTATGCTAAATCAAGTTCCCTTAATAGGGAAAAGTATTTTAGTAGGTATTTTTCAAGGGGGTCTTGCAACAACAATGGCATTATTCTCACTAGAGGTTTTTCGACAGCTAAGCAATAAAAAAAATAAAAATAACACCAATGAAATCAGTTAAAAAAATATTTATTGCGGCAACCCGTCAAAATGATGGGAAAACCATGGTATCACTGGGTTTATTTCGTGCATTTCAAGAACGATTCAACAGTGTTGGTTATATGAAACCAGTTGGCCAACAATATCATGTCGTCGATGATGAAAAAATTGACAAAGATGCCATTTTATTTCAAAAAGTATATCAGTTAACCGATTCTTTTAAGGCAATGAACCCGATCACTGTGGCTCGCGGATTTACCGAATCCTATATCAGCAAGCAATCAAACGATGAATTAACCCATCAATTACAAACCGGCTACAATAAATTAGCCGCAGCCAATGACTTTTTATTAATTGAAGGAACAGGTCATGCAGGTGTAGGGTCTGTTTTTGATATGTCAAATGCACAAACAGCCAAACTTTTAAATGCCAAAGTGATTCTAGTTTCTTTAGGTGGAATTGGACGTTGCATTGATGAAATTATGTTAAATAAAGCCGTATTTGATCAAATGGGTGTTGAATTAGTAGGCGTTATTATTAATAAAGTACGTGAAGATAAATATGAAAAAGTCAATCGTTTAGTACGTGATGGGTTAGCAAGACAAGGCATTAAAGTATTAGGTTGTATTCCTTTTATTGACATGTTAATCAAACCGATTGTCCGATCAATTTTTGAAGATTTAGAAGGTGAAATTATTTCAGAAGGAGACTATGGCCTTAATAACCGGGTTAATAAATGTATTATTGGAGATATGATTCCCCATGATGCGCTAGATTGTTTTGTACCTGGAACAATGCTAATTGTACCTGCCAATCGTGAAGGGTTAATTATGTCAGTGTTATGTGGCAATTTATTAGATACTGAAGTTGTTTTTTTTGTAAATGCCATTATTTTTACAGGTAATCGAGTTCCCCATAATAAAGTATTAAAATTAATCAAACAAACCCATATTCCGATGATGGTCGTAAAAGAAGATTCATTTTCTATTGCAACAAAAATTAATAATATGATTATCAAAGTAAAATCACAGGAATCAGATAAAATCCAAAAAACACAAGAACTGGTTAAGCAGTACATTGATATTGACACGATATGTAACATTTTATAGTCTACCTATATGAAGCTAGACGATATTGCAAAAATAGTAAATTCAGACTTAAACGCAGTAAATGACTTTATTTTAAAAGAAGTGGATGGTAATGCAGCCGCTGACTCATTACCGATAGTTAATTATTTAATTAAAAAAAAAGGCAAACAAATCCGACCATTGCTCAATCTATTAACGTATCGGTGTATTATCGGTCATCAAAAACCCGTTGCTGAATTAACACAACAAGTTGCCGCACTAGAGCTGATTCATATTGGCTCATTAATTCATGATGATGTCATCGATGAGGCCAACCAAAGAAGAGGACAAGCCAGTATTAATTTAGAGTGGGGCAACAGCGCAGCCGTATCTATCGGAACTTATTTTTATTCAATTGCCATCTCATTATTAAGTCAATTAAATCGACCCTACATATTAACAATGACCGCTAAGACAGTACAAGCCATGTGTAATAGTGAACTCACTCAGTTAGCCAAGCGCTATAATCTAGGGCTAACAACCCCTGATTATTTAAAACTCATTTCAAACAAAACAGCATTATTATTTCAAACCAATACAGTAGCCAGTGCCCATCTATCAGAATGTGACGAAAAAACCTGTGAACTATTCAGTAAGCTGGGGTTTGAAATCGGATTATTATTTCAATTAACGGATGATTTTTTAGATTACTTTGGAGATGATAGTAACTTAAATAAGCCGATTGGCCAAGACTTTAAACAAGGTCAAGTCACTTTACCCTTAATTATGTTAAAAGACGTATTACCTGATACAACAACGTTATTTAAAACCCCATTTACATCAATCAAGCAATTAATGGCCAATCATGGAATATCAGAAAAAGTAAAAGTAATCATTGAGCACCATCAACACACAATCACTGAAATATTTAAAACCATTCCTGACAACGACTATAAAAAAGCCTTACAAGAAATGTGCTTACTGATTAGTCAACGTATTAATCTTATTACCGCCTAACTAACGCTTTAAGACAAAGAAAGCATTCAGATTAAACTCGGATTGATCGCTTTCAACCGAACGGAAAGCGTAACAAAAACCTACCCCCCAAGGCCCTTATCTAATTTTCGTCGCTTCTAGGCAAATACCAACGAACGTATCCCGTGA
>CAXFGY010000063.1:0-8577 GCA_964002605.1 uncultured Candidatus Marinamargulisbacteria bacterium | reverse complement strand
TATTTGATAGAATTATATGAAATTAAAAAAGATTAAGGAGTCTTAGTATGAAATTTATTTTTTATGGTGTAATTTTAACAAGTCTTTTATTTTTGAATGTTTTTTTAATATACCCAGTTAATGCAATTGACTTAAAAGGAGATTTTCGAATTCGAGAGGAAAATAAATATCGTAATATTGATGATAGAAGGGCACGTATTCGTTTTCGTTTAAAAGGAATAAAAGACTTATCAGATAAGACTACTCTTAAATTTGGATTGGCCACTGGAGGATTAAATCAACGTTCAACGAATCAAACCTTAGGTGGCGGGTTTGAAACACCTGATATTCGTTTAGATTATGTGTTTTTGAATTATAAACTAACGAAGCAATTGTCTTTTTTGGCAGGTAAAATGAAAAACCCGCTTTACCGTCCATCAGATTTATTGTGGGATTCTGATATTAATCCAGATGGTGTTGGATTTTCATATCATGCTAAAACACAATTACAAATAGTTGATGTCTTATTAAATGTAGGGAATTTTGTATTAGGAGATGGAAAAACAATAAATGATCCTTTTTTATTTGCTATTCAACCTGGATTTAAATTAAAAATCAATGATAATGTTAATTTTCAGTCCGCTTTAGGGGTATATTTTACCGAAAACTTAAAAGGTCAGGAAATTGAGAGTGATTATCCTATTGCAGGTTCAAATAACACACTTAAAGAATTTATTCCGATTGTTTTGTCGTCCCATTTCGATATTTATGATCAATTGGGTGTTCAAATCATTCGTCCTTATAGTGAATTGGTAGTAAATTTAAATGAATCTCATTCGAATAAAGGGGCTATTATAGGAGTAAAGTTTGGTCATAAAAAGATAAAAGGCTGGGAAACATGGCACTATAGTGCAAGTTATCGTTATCTTCAATCAGATGCATGGCTAGATACATTGCCTGATTCAGATGCATATGGAGGCAAAACCAATGCTAAAGGGTTAGAAATTGAGTTTACATTTGGTTTAACAAAGGCGTTGTCATGGGGATTAGATGTTTATTACATGAGTCAAATTATAGGAGGAGATTCAAATGAATTGTTAATTCAAACAGATCTTAATGTAAAATTTTAAATTATTGTTTGTTCAAAATAAATAAATCAAATAAGGAGTAATTATAATGATAAATTATAAATGGCGATTAAACTACTTTCTACTTTTCATAGTGTCTATTTTATTGGTTACAGGCTGTGCGAATAATAATCAAGTTGAATTACAAGGCGCAGGAGCAACATTTCCATATCCACTTTATTCTAAAATGTTTCATGAATATTACAAACAGTTTAATACTAAGATTAATTATCAAGCAATTGGATCTGGAGGTGGAATTCGACAACTAGCAAATAAAACAGTTGACTTTGGTGCATCGGATGCGTTTATGAGTGATGCTAAACTTAAAAAGTTTGACAATAAAATATTACATATACCAATTTGTTTAGGTGCAGTTGCATTATCCTATAATTTACCTGATATCGGTGAGATTAAGTTAACGCCAGATACATTAGCTGGAATTTTTTTAGGCCAAATTACCAAATGGAATGATCAACGATTAAAAGCAATTAATCCATCAATAACATTACCTAATTTAGATATTGTTGCGGTTTATCGTTCTGATGGAAGTGGTACTACATTTATTTTTACGGATTATTTAGCGAAAGTTAGTGCGGGGTGGATGTCTAAAGTGGGGTATGGCAAGTCGGTTAACTGGCCGATTGGACTAGGTGGTAAAGGTAATGCAGGCGTTGCAGGTATCGTAAAACAAACACCAGGTGCTATTGGCTATATTGGTCATATTTATGCTTTGCAAAATAAAATGAAAGTTGTTAAGTTACGTAATAAATCTGGAAACTATGTTGAGTGTTCACTTCAATCTGTTTCTTATGCTGCTGATACCGTTATTCCAGCGGATACACGTGTATCGATTACGGATACTGAGGCGAAGTATGGTTATCCGATAAGTGGATTTACTTGGATTTTAGCGTATCAAAACCAAAATTTTAATTCTCGAACAGAGGCGCAAGCGCGTGAGACTAAAAAGTTAATTTATTGGATGGTGACTGAAGGTCAGCAATATGCGCCAGGATTACAATATGCAAAATTACCACCAGTAGTAGCGAAGCAAGCTGAGAAAATTTTGGATTCGATTCATTATGCTGGTAAGGTGTTGTAAAATTGGAAATGTCCAATTACTCTAATAAATATGAAATCGTATAAACCGATTGAGTTTGTTGAGATAAAGGAGCTTTTGTTTAAGAGGCTCCTTTTTTTGTGTGGTTGTATTGCAATTGTTATTTTACTTTATTTATTTTATACCTTAGTTTCTGAATCATGGTTATCGATTAAAACGATTGGATTTTCTTTTGTATTTAATCATGTGTGGGATCCTGTTCGTTCTCATTTTGGGGCATTGCCTTTTTTTATTGGAACGATGGTGACGGCTATTATGGCGCTTATTATTTCGTTGCCTTTTTCAATTGCGATGGCACTTTTTTTAGGTGAATATTTTAAAGAAGGTAAGTGGGCATCAATCTTAAAAAGTGTGTTAGATTTACTAGCAGGCATACCATCTGTTATTTATGGGTTCTGGGGATTATTTGTATTAGTGCCCCTTATTAGACAGTTTGAGGTAATGATCGGTGTAACCCCTTTAGGTGTCGGTATTTTAACCTCATCCTTAGTTCTAGCGTTAATGATTATTCCTTATTCTGCGTCTATTTCTCGGGAAGTGATTGCTTTGGTTCCTCAGGAGTTAAAAGAAGCAGCTTTATCATTAGGGGCCACGCCATTTGAAATGATTCGAAAGGTAATATTACCATATGCAAAATCAGGCATTTTTGCAGGCGTCTTAATGTCTTTTGGTCGTGCAATTAGTGAAACAATGGCTGTAACAATGTTAATTGGTAATGTGAATAAAATTCCTCTGTCTATTTTTAGCCCGGCCAATACGATGTCGAGTGTGATTGCCAATGAGTTTGCTGAAGCGACAGAAGCCTTATATTTATCGAGTCTGATTGAATTGGCATTAATTTTATTTTTTGTGACTGCTGTCTTTAGTTTTATTGGTCGGTTAGTCATTAAAAAATGGGTGATTTCATCATGAGTAATAGTCAATTATTAGCATCGCGTTTAACTAAAGATCGGCTTTTTAAAGGGATTGTTATCGGATTATCTTGTGTATTGATTTTACCTTTATTTTTTATTTTATTTTATATTTTTCAAAAAGGACTATCGGTATTTACTTGGGAATTTTTTACTCAGTTGCCACAGCCTGTAGGTGAAGTGGGGGGTGGGGTTTCAAATGCAATTGTAGGGACTTTGATGTTAATTGGAATTGCAAGTTTAGTGTCGATTCCTTTAGGGATATTGACGGGGACGTATTTGGCTGAAAATAAAAAAACACGCTTATCAGAGTTTGCACGGTTATGTAATGATGTTTTACAAGGCGTTCCTTCTATTGTTATGGGAATTATTGCATATGTGTGGGTGGTGATTCCGATGGGGTCGTTTTCGGCCTTGTCTGGTGGGATTGCTTTGGGATTAATGATGTTACCTATTGTTACGAAGACGACTGAAGAAACGTTATATATGATTCCGGATTCTTTAAAGGAAGCGTCTTATGCGTTGGGTGCGCCGTATTATAAAACGATTTTAACTGTTATTTTACCCTCTGCTAAGAGTGGGATTATTTCAGGTATTTTATTAGGTGTCGCACGAATTTCCGGTGAAACGGCGCCCTTATTGTTTACGGCTTTTGGGAATCCATTTATGAATACTAATATATTTAAATCAGTCAATTCATTACCATTGTTAATTTTTAATTATGCAACTAGTCCTTATGATGATTGGCAAATGTTGGCTTGGGGTGCGTCATTGCTTTTGGTGTTGTTTGTGTTAGGATTAAGTTTATTAGCAAAGGTGGTTAATCGATCATGAATCATAATAAATCTGTTTTGAATATTGAAGGTCTTAATTTATCGATTGGTAATAATCAAATTTTGAAAGATATTAGTATGTCATTTTATCGTAAAAAAGTGACTGCAATTATGGGTCCCTCGGGTTGTGGTAAAACAACATTAATTCGGTCTATTAATCGGTTAAGTGATTTGGTCCCTGATTTAACAATGACTGGAAAAATGATGTTGTATCAAAAAAACTTATTGGATATGAATCCCGTATTAGTGCGTCGTAAAGTAGGAATGGTCTTTCAACGCCCAAATCCGTTTCCAACAATGAGTATTTACGATAATGTTTTGGCTGGTTATACCCTAAATAGTATTAAGTTAACGGAAGATGAGAAAGATAATATTGTGATGGATGCCTTGCAAAAAGCGGCGTTGTGGGACGAAGTTAAAGATAATCTTCATCGTCGTGGAACATTTTTATCAGGGGGGCAACAGCAGCGTTTATGTATTGCCCGTGCTTTGGCAATGAATCCTAAAATATTGTTATTGGATGAACCGACTTCTGCGTTAGATCCGAATGCAACATTGCGTATTGAGGAACTAATTATTGAACTTAAATCCAAGGTGAGTATTATTATGGTTACTCATAATATTGGACAGGCGTCTCGTATTTCAGATTATACTGCCTTTTTATATTTAGGACAGTTGATTGAATATGATGAAACGAAAACAATATTTACCAACCCTAAACATGAGCAAACAGAAGCGTATTTAACGCGGAAATTTGGATGACACAGACGATTTGTATTATTGAAGATGAAGCAGATATTGTTCGTTTGCTTACTTATAATTTAGAGAAGGAAGGCTATACTGTTTTTAGTCAAGCAACGGCAGATAATGCGCGTTTATTTATTGAAAAATATTCTCCTGCGCTTGTTTTACTTGATTTAATGATTCCTGGTGGTGATGGCTTTGATGTTTGTAAACAATTAAAGTCAAATTTTAGTACTGCAGATATTCCGATTATTATGTTAACGGCGAAAACAGATGAGGCGAATATTGTGACGGGTTTGGAATTAGGGTCTGCTGATTATGTTACAAAGCCCTTTAGTATTGCCGTTTTAATTGCAAGAATTCGAGCAGTACTTCGAGGTAGTTTAAAGCAATCGCCTAGTCAGAGTAAGTCTGAGCTGATCCAAGTTGGTGATTTGGTGTTGTACCCTGATCGTTATGAAGTGTATTTAGGAAAGCGTTTATTAGATTTAAATGTGACTGAATTTAACTTGTTACATTGTTTTTCGTTACAGCCTGGTCGTGTTTTTTCTCGCTTACAGTTAATTGATTATATGAAAGGTGAGAATTATTATGTCACGGTTCGTTTGATTGATGTGTTATTGGTTTCATTGCGAAAAAAGTTAGGGGTTGCGGCTGAGTTAATTCAGACTGTAAGGGGAGTGGGCTATAAATTAAAGGTAGTATCATGAAGTCTCGTTTATTTTTACAGTTGTGTTTTCCTAGTATCATTTGTATCTTTTTTGGTGTAATAGGACATTATTTTATTATGTCTGATTATTATTTATATTTTACAGCTTTAGGTGCAGTAATTTCAGTCATATATTTGCTTTATTTTAATTTTCGATTACAGACTTTTTTTAATTCTTTTAATGCTGGAATACGCTCTTTTTCTCATGATAATTTTGAGTATTATTTAAAGTTGCCATACATTTTTGAATTACGTCAATTAGCACAATCCTTTAATTTAATGGGAATTAAATTACATGAACGGTTACTGGGCTTGAAGAAAGATTCATATGAAAAAGATATTATTTTATCTAATATGGTAGAAGGAATTATTACTGTAGATAAGCATGAAAAAATCATGACGATCAATGAACCTGCCTGTCGTTACTTTATGTATTCGAAACCTGATAATATTGTTGGATCTGCTGTTAATGAAGTGATTCGAAATACATCAATTCAACAATTAATTCGGCAATCATTAGATAATAATGAATTAGTTGAAGGTGAATTTGTCGTTCGACGACCTAAGCAATTATACTTACACAGTAATATTTCACCGTTGACGGGTGCTGATGGTGAGTGTTTAGGTGTAGTGATTGTCTTACATGATATTTCTCATAGCAAAGAATTAGAAAATATGCGGCGCAATTTTGTTGCTAATGTATCTCATGAGCTTAAGACACCCGTTACATTAATAAAAGGTTTTTTAGAGACCTTGTTTAGAGGTGCAATGGATAGTAAGGCTGAACGACATGAATTTTTACAAATCATACAAACACATGCGAATCGCTTGGATGCGATAATTGATGACTTATTAAGTCTGTCTAAATTTGAAGAATCTAAAGATAGTATTAGTAAAAGTACATATAATGTTAATGATGTCATTAAAAAAGCAATTATTGTATGTAAGGCAAATGCAGAGAAAAAAAATGTTTCACTTGTATATCAACCTAAAGAAAATATAACCACCCAAATTAATGCGTCTTTAATTGAACAAGCAACAGTTAATTTAATTGATAACGCAATTAAGTATAGTAATGTTAATGATTCTGTTAAAATATCCTTGTTTGTTACAAATGAATGCTTTGTTATTAATATATTGGATACTGGAAGTGGTATTCCTGAAAAAGATATTCCTCATTTGTTTGAACGATTTTATCGGGTTGATAAAGCCCGTAGTCGTGAGTTAGGGGGTACTGGGTTGGGTTTAGCAATTGTTAAACATATATCGCTTGTTCACAATGGTAAGGTTTTAGTAAAAAGTGAGGAAGGTAAAGGAAGCCAATTTTCAATTCATATTCCAATAAAAAAAATGATAGTTAAGGAGGAAGAAAAATGTCTAGTCCATTAGAAAATGCGTTAGATTTATTAAATAATTTGTTTTTAGATTATTGTACTAAAATTGAAGAAAATGTTCAGTTAGCGACACAATCATTTATGAAAACAGAACCAAAAGATGTTCAACGTGTCATTGATAATGATCATGAAATTGATCAATTAGAAATTGAAATTGAAGAAGAATGTTTACAAATTATTGCAATGTATCAACCGTTAGCAAAAGATTTACGCTTTATTATTGGTATTTTAAAAATGAATAATGACTTAGAGCGAATTGGTGATTTGGCAGTTAATATTGTTCGTAAAGTGATTATTTTTAGTAATCAAGAAACAAGTTTGTCTAAACAAGGTACGTCTTTTTATTTACCAGAGATGATTGATGAAACGTTAAATATGTTAAACAAGAGTATTGAGTGCTTTATTAAAAGGGACCCTGAATTAGCTAGAGAAGTATGTCGTTTAGATGATAAAGTAGATCATTTAAAAAGAGAAATGAAAGTAGTGGTGCTGAGTAAAATGAAAGAATCACCAGAAGAAATTGAACAATTAACAGGTATTTTAAGAAATTCAAATCATTTAGAACGCATTGCTGATTTATCAACAAATATTGCTGAAGATGTGATTTACTTAGTAGAAGGCGATATTATTAGACATGCACGTAAACTAAGCGATATATCATCATAGAAAAAATCTTATTATTGATTAATGAAAAAATATGTTTGTGAATTTTTAGGAACTTTTTTTTTAGTATTTGCTGGAACTGGCTCAATAATTGCCAATGATAGTTTTGCAGGAACGATTAGCCATGTTGGGATTGCCTTATCATTTGGCTTAGTGGTTATGAGTGTTATTTATGCCATTGGTGATACCTCTGGGGCACACATTAATCCTGCAGTAACCATTGCTTTTTTTTGTATTCGACGTCTTAATCGTTATGATATGGTGATGTATATTATATTTCAGTGTTTAGGAGCTATTTTAGCAAGTTTTACACTATCCATTATATTCCCACTAAACAAATTTCTAGGAGGAACGGTTCCAAATATTTCTATTTATGGGGCATTTATTTATGAGTATTTACTTACTTTTTTTCTAATGTTTGTGATACTGAGTGTGGCAACCGGTTCTAAAGAAAAAGGATTAATGGCGGGTATTGCGATTGGGGGGACTGTTGCTCTAGAAGCATTATTTGCAGGTCCAGTAACGGGAGCTTCAATGAACCCTGCAAGGTCATTAGGACCAGCGATTATTTCAGGACAATGGCATATGCTTTGGTTATATGTTTTAGCTCCGATATTCGGCGCTGCAAGCGCAATTCCAGCATGTAAATACCTACATCTTAACTGTTGTACAAGGCAATGAGGGACAGGTTATTCTAGTGTTAATAGGGCTTATATGGTATTAATTAGATATGAAAAATAATAAAATTAACTACAATCAACTGGGTGATACAACCCTACATGTTTCAGAAGCCGGTTTTGGAACCTATCGCATTTCATCGGAATCTGAAGATCATCAGTTAGCATTAGTACATGCCATTAAACAAGGAATTAATTTAATAGATACAAGTTCAAATTATGGAGATGGAGATGCAGAGTCAGTCATTGGAAAAGTGATTAATCAGCTTATTTCAGCACAAAAAATTAAACGTGAAGATGTGGTTATTGTTAGTAAAGGGGGCTATATTCAAGGGGACCTCTATCTCAAAAGCCAAGAACGCAAAAAGAAAAACCAGGTCATTCCTGAACTTGTAGAGTATTCAAAAGGACTTGAACATTGTA
>CAXFGY010000062.1:0-8629 GCA_964002605.1 uncultured Candidatus Marinamargulisbacteria bacterium | reverse complement strand
ATGTTAGCAATTTTATTAATGAATGTATTTGCACCATTAATTGATCATGTTTTTACCCAAAAAAGTATTAAAAAGAGAATTCCTAATGTCATCTGAAGCAAAAAAAGAACCAAATTCATTTGTATTTGCTATAATTATGTGCTTAGTTTGTGGTTTATTATTAACCGCAGCGGCAGTAGGCTTGAAAAGTAGGCAAACACAAAATGTGATTGTAGATCAACAAAAAAATATCTTAAAAGCATTAGGCCTACTCCCTCAAAAAAAATTAAAAAACAACGAAGTTCAGCAGCTATTTAATCAAGCAGTGAGTAAGCGTTATATGACAGCTGAGGGTAATATTTTGATCGAAAGTCAAGAAAATACTCAAGAATTGTATATTATTGAGTCAGAAACAGGAATTGAAAAGTATGCAATCCCTTTTAAAGCGTATGGACTATGGAGTTGGATTTACGGCTATTTAGCTATGGAAGGCGATGGACAAACAATAGCCGGTCTTACAGTGTATGCACATGGTGAAACACCTGGTTTAGGAGGTGAATGTGAAAAACCTTGGTTTCAGAATCAATTTGTAGGTAAAAAAATTGTCGACTTATCTGGCAAATTTACTTCAATCGGTGTAGTTAAAGGAAAAGTACAGGATTCAATACCAGCACAAGAGCAGTATAGGTATGTTGACGGTATGAGCGGCGCAACAATAACAGGGAAAGGAATTGAAAAGCATTTGAAAATCGAATTAGAAAAATATGAACCCTTATCTAAAAAATTGAGATTAAACCAAAATAAGGCGAAAGGATAATATCCATGAAATTAACTAAAACAAAAGCATATAAAGTATTTAAAGCCCCACTGATTGAAGCCAATCCTGTATCTGTCGCAATTTTAGGGATTTGTTCTTCATTAGCAGTAACAACTCAGATGATTCCATCCATTGTAATGGTATTAGCAATGACATTTGTATTATCATGTTCCAATGTTGTCATTTCATTATTACGTCATGTTATTCCCAAAAATATTCGGATCATTGTTTTTTTAGTTGTCATTGCATCTCTTGTGATTTTAGCAGATCAGCTATTAAAAGCATTTTTATTTGACGTCAGTAAACAGCTATCTGTATTTGTGGGTCTAATTATTACCAATTGTATTATTATGGGACGTGCAGAGGCATTTGCCCTAGCAAACGACGCATGGCTATCATTTTGGGATGGTGTAGGCAATGGATTAGGTTATGGTTATATCTTAATTGTTGTCGCATTTTTTAGAGAACTTTTCGGTTCTGGTGCATTATTTGGCATCCAAGTAATTCCAGATGCGTTGTATGAGTTAGGCTATGTCAATATGGGGCTTATGTTATTAGCACCTGGTGTTTTTGTAGTAATTGGTTTATTAGTATGGGTACAAAATAAATTGACTGGAAACTCATAGGAAGTAAATATGGAATTATTAAGTTTAGCCGTTGAATCAATTTTTATTAACAATGTTTTATTGGCAATGTTTTTAGGTCTATGTACTTTTTTAGGGTGTTCAAAAGAAGTGAATACGGCACATGGGTTAGGCTTAGCAGTTATTTTTGTTTTAGCCATTACCACGCCGGTTAATTGGCTTTTACATCACTATTTATTACGACCTGGAGCATTAGAATGGTTAGGGTTTCCAGAAATCGATTTAAGTTTTTTAACATTTATTACTTTTATTGCAACAATTGCTGCAATGGTCCAATTAGTAGAAATGATTATGGAAAAATATGTGCCAGCACTCTATATTTCATTAGGCATATTTCTCCCTCTAATTGCTGTGAATTGTGCAATATTAGGAACCTCTTTATTTATGGAGCAACGTAAGTATGATTTTGCAGAAGCGGCTGTATTTGGTTTTAGTTCGGGTATTGGCTGGTATTTAGCCATTGTCGCATTTGCAGCAGTACGTCAAAAATTAAAGTATGCAGATTTACCAAAAGGACTAGATGGGTTTGCAATTAATATGATTACAACCGGTTTGATCGCGATGGCATTTATGGCGTTTTCAGGAATTAAATTAACCAATTAGGACAATAAAAAATGATTTTTTTAATTAGTATTTCAGTATTTTCATTAGTAATATTATCGTTAGTGTTAATACTGTATCTTGTGGAAAAGAAAGTCGTAGATGCATCAGACTGTCAAGTATTAATCAATGGTGATCAAGAAAAAAGCCCAACTGTATCTTCCGGAACAACATTATTAACTGCATTATCTAATGCAGGTGTGTTTTTGCCATCAGCATGTGGTGGGGGTGGGACATGTGCAATGTGTAAAGTACAAGTTGTGGATGGGGGGGGAGATGCATTACCAACCGAATTACCTCATCTATCATTAGGAGAACGCAAAGAGAATGTAAGGTTGGGTTGCCAAGTTAAAGTAAAAAATGATATGAAAATTAAAATTCCAGATGAGATTTTTAGTATTAAAAAGTATCAATGTGAAGTTGTGTCAAATTATAATGTTGCGTCTTTTATTAAAGAGTTTGTCGTTAAACTCCCTGAAGGAGAAAATTTAGAGTTTGAAGCCGGAGGGTATATTCAAATTGATGTGCCAGAATGTACCGTTGATTTTAATGATATAGATATTTCACCTCATCCAGACGATCCTGCTGGTCAAGATAAATTTAAAGATGAATGGGATAAATTTAAATTAAGAGATTTAAAAATGGTCAATGAAGAGCCATTGTTTCGCGCCTATTCAATGGCGAATCATCCAGCAGAAGGCAATATTGTAATGCTAAATATTCGGATTGCAACTCCACCATGGGATCGGGGAAAAAATACATGGATGGATGTTAATCCAGGTATATGCTCATCATATATTTTCAATTTAAAGCCAGGAGATAAGGTTACTGTTTCAGGGCCATATGGTGAGTTTTTTATTAAAGAGACAAAAGCAGAAATGTGTTATGTTGGTGGTGGCGCAGGAATGGCACCGATGCGATCTCATTTATTTCATTTATTTCATACTTTAAAAACAGGCCGAAATGTTTCATTTTGGTATGGGGGACGCTCTAAACGAGAATTGTTTTATGTAGATCATTTTCGAGCAATTGAAAAAGAGTTTCCTAATTTTAAGTTTAATGTCGTACTAAGTGAACCGTTACCAGAAGATAATTGGTCAGATGAAGAAGGTTACACTGGTTTTGTTCATAATGCAGTAATTGATCATTATTTATCAAAGCATGAGTCACCAGAAGATATTGAGTTTTATTTTTGTGGTCCACCAATGATGAATCAAGCGGTCATTAAAATGTGTGATGATTGGGGTATACCACCTGAAAATGTCGCTTTTGATGATTTCGGTGGCTAAAAAAATAAGTTTTCGTTTTGTTTTAATTTTAATTATTATCATAGGAATCATTTATTGGGGAATTCAAGATCGATACCTATATATTTCGGGACAAACAATGGGGACTGTTTATCGAATTACCGTAAAGCTACCCCGCTGGCAGCTTAAGTTTAAGGTAAAACATCAGATAGATACACGATTAAAAGGATTAAGTAAATCCATGTCAACGTATGATCTAAACTCTGAAATTTCAAAGTTTAACCAACATGATCATTCACCTTTTAAAATTTCCGCAGATTTTTATGAAGTTTTAAAATATAGTAATGATGTTTATGCTCAATCAAAAGGCGCATGGGATCCAACGAGCTATCCGTTAATTACAATATGGCAAGACTGGATTAATAGTCGTAATAAAAGTATGCCAAGACAACGCGAGATTAAACAGGCAAAAAATAAAATAGGATGGCATAAATTAAAATTATTAGGAAGTAATCATATTCAGAAAACCCAATCATATTTACAGTTAGATTTATCATCAATTGCAAAAGGGTATGGAGTGGATCAAGTTGCACAATTATTAATCGGTTTAGGGAGTAATGACTATTTAGTAGAAATTGGCGGAGAAATAGCAGTAAGAGGAAATAATCCAAATGGAAAAAACTGGCAAATGGGAATTGAATTACCTCAATATGACAGAGAGCAAGCCGTATTTGGCGTAATTAGTTTAGATTCGAATATGGCGATGGCATCTAGTGGAAGTTATCGACAGTATCGTGAATTTATGGGAGAACGTTTCAGTCATATTATTGACCCTAGAACAGGATACCCTTCAAAAAGTAAAGTTATAGGCGTAACAGTAGTGAGTCCAAAATGTGTAGTAGCAGATGGGTTATCAACAGCATTAATGGTATTAACGATAGATGAAGGAATTAAAATGATAAAAAAATTTCCAGAATCATCTGCATTGTTTTTTATAATTTTAGAAAATGGAGAGTTACAAACTAGATATACAAAAAAGTTTCCTAGTATCAATTTTAAATTAAACAAAAAACAAAATAAAGTTGAAAAATAAATTAATCCTAAAAATTAGTGTCGCAATTTGTATGTTACTTTATAACCATACAGCAATCGAAGCTAAGTTTTGGGATTGGAAGGTGTTAGAATCAACCCATTTTCGTGTTTATTATCCCAAAAACAACTTAGCACAAGCATTACGAGCAGTAACAGAGTTAGAAGAAGCAATACCAGTAGTAGAAAACATAATCCCCAATACAATTACAAAAGTCCCAGTTATTATTGAAGATTTTGGACAATTGGCTAATGGGTTTGTGCACCCATTTAAAATGAAAATGAATTTAATGACATATACAGGATATTTTAGTCCGTATCAAAATTATTTGCGTTTTTTGGTAGTTCATGAGTTAGCCCATGTGGCTCATCTATCAATGGGTGAAAATAATATATTTAGAATGATATTTGGTGATTTTTTATACCCGTTTAATTTTGTTCCTCGTTGGTTTACAGAAGGGATAGCAATAATTGCAGAATCATCTTATTCAAAATATGAAGGACGGTTAAATGATGCACGTCAGTTTAATTTTTTTAAGTATGCTGCACATAATAGAAAGTTAAAGTCTCTGTCTCAATTAACATCACATTTTAATGATCAGTTTCCACATGGGGATACACAATATTGGTATGGCAGTCAATTTTTAAATTATGTAAAAAAACAGTATGGTCAAGCAAAAGTTGATGAGTTTTTAGAGGAATATGTTGAAAATATGTTTAGTCCAGTTATTAGTGCTTTGGGTAGCGGTTTTCCGTGGGTTTCACTAGACTTAAGAGCAAAAAAAGTATTTGGAAAGTCAGTTCAATTACTATATAAAGAGTGGCAGCTTTACGAATATGACCACGCTCAATCTTGGAAAGTAGTAGGAAAGGTAATCAATAATGACAAATCTATTAAAAAATATCCTTTAATTTATAATGATGAACTTTACATCTATCAAGAGAAAACAAATCATCCTTTACCACATAAGTATTACCAAGAATATAAAGTATTAAAATATAATTTTAATACACATCAATGGAAATCAATGCTTAACTTATATCGTCGAATGACACAGCATTTTGAAATAGTAAATGGGGTTTTATATGGGAGTTTTTATAACTTTAAATCCGGTTTTAGCAATATTACTCAAGACAGGTATGGGCGTATTAAAGATATAATAAAAATTGATTTAAAAACTCAGAAAAAAACAATATTGTTTTCTGATCAAGTAGATACATTTACTGTTGTGAAAGATCGTATATTTTTTGTGAAAAATGAACAATGGAAAAATCAATCTAATTTATATCAATGGCGGAATAATATTAAACAAAAACGTGTCACTTTACCGATTTCAATTAAAGAGATACGAAGTATCAATCAAAAAAGCCTCATAGGTATCGGACAAAATAGTTTATTTCAGTGGGTTATTTACTCAATAGATCTCAATACTTTAAAAATGAAGACTATCTATACAAGCCCATGGACATTGTCCGATATTACAATAAATCAGTCTGATATTACGTTTACAATAAATAAAGGAACAACTCTGGAAACACATCAATTAAATATTAGTAGTAATCAGTATAGGCGTATTTCACTTGGGCCTTATGCAGATGCAGGCGTACCATTCAAAGATAAATTAATATTTACAGCGATTACAGATAGTGGGAATTTTGTTTATCAACAAAACCAGAGTGATAAACGACTAAAAAAACCACAAATGAAAACGAATAAAATAATAAAAGAAGGCGTGTCAGAAAATATTATTTACCATAATAATACTTTAAAACAAAATGTAAAAGGAATGTTACCCTATTCTAGGACACCTCAAATATTAGGAGAAGATGAATTAAGATTACTGAAGTATCAAATTCAATATAATTCTAGAAACGGAGTTAACATATTAGCGCAATTTAAATATTTTCTACCCTATCAAATTGACTATTTATATCAGCAAGATTCGCATGTTTTCAGTATATCACGCTATATATATAAATCATTATCACCAGGGGTTAAGGATGTTATTAGTGGCATAGCATATCAACTAGATAATCAGTCTACAATGTTAGGGTTAATTACTAAAATTCAGTATGGTTTTCAATATGATCTATTAAATACAGTGAATGTCAATCAAATAGGTAATATAGGCATTAATTATTGGCATAGGGTAACTAATAAAACGCAGGAGACAATACATGAAAGTTCATATCGTATCAATTACTCGCATTTATATATGTTGAATAATACAAGTTTAATTTATAAAGCAATGCTATTGCATAATTATGATCTGCATGATCAATTGAGGGGATACAGCACAGATAGTTTAACATTACAAAAGTATAGTTATCTAAGCACAATAGATTTTAAACATCGTTTGGGAGCTATATCACGATCATTATGGAACCCAATAGTTGGATTTGGAAGCGTATTTATAGGGGGGTTTATTGACTATTCATCGTATAAAGATCAATATGCTATTGGTTATTATGGTGAATTAGAGTTACTCGTATCATCATTTAATATTCCGTTGACTATAATCGCAGGATATTCTTATTTATTTAAAGATACCACATATTTAGAAAACACATATTTTATTGAATGGGAGTATTTGTTTGGAAATTAAACAGTAAGCAGTAGTTGAAACGCAACGTGTTCAAAATATTAACAACATAATGGGTGTAAAATATTTTATTTTTGGCATAAATAATGTAAAATGTATAGGAAAATTTTTAGGAGGTATTATTAATGAGTATAAAGCCATTTGCAGACCGAGTTCTTTTAGAGCCCGTTGAAGAAGAAAAAGTTACTGAGTCAGGAATTTATTTGCCTGAAACAGCAAAAGAAAAACCAGTTATGGCCAAGGTGGTTGAAATTGGACCAGGAAAAACAACTGATGAAGGAAAAACGATTCCAATCAGTGTGAAACAAGGAGACGTCGTTGTATTCAGTAAGTATTCTGGGACAGAAGTAAAAGTAGGGGAAAAAAACTATCTAATTGTAAATGAAAGCGACATTCTTGCAAAAAAGAATTAATCATTTTCAGTTAATATATTCAAGGAGTTATTAAATTATGGCAGCAAAAATAATTAAAAGAGAACAAGAGGCATGGGATGCCTTAGCAAAAGGGATTGAGCAAGTTGCAGATGCAGTTGGGTCAACATTAGGTCCTAATGGAAATAATGTAGTACTTGAAAAAAAGTGGGGATCACCAACAATTACTAATGATGGAGTAACTATTGCAAAAGATATAGAATTAGAAAATCCATATGAAAATATGGGAGCCCAGCTTTTAAAAGAAATTGCATCTAAAACCAATGATGTTGCTGGAGATGGAACAACAACTGCAACAATTCTGGGAAATGCAATTTTCAAAGAGGGGTTAAAGGCAATCGCAGCAGGACATAACCCTATTCAAATCAAGAAAGGAATTCAAAAAGCGGTTGAAGATGCAGTAGAAGAAATTAAGTCATATGCAAAGCCGGTGAACTCAAATGAGTCGACAGAGCAGGTAGCGACAATTTCTGCAAACAACGATTCAGAAATTGGACAATTAATTGCTAATGCAATGGAAAAAGTAGGTAAGGACGGCGTTATTACTGTAGAAGAATCAAAAGGAATTGAAACTTCTCTAGATATCGTAGAAGGAATGCAATTTGACAAAGGGTATGTTTCACCATATATGGTAACAGATAAAGAGCGTATGGTTGCTGAATTTGATGATGCGTATGTTTTAATTACTGATAAAAAAATATCTGCAATTAAAGATATTTTGCCAACTTTGGAAAAAGTAGCGCAAGCGTCAAAGCCACTTGTGATTTTAGCAGAAGACATAGATGGTGAAGCATTAGCTACATTAGTTGTAAACAAGTTACGTGGAACTTTAAATGTACTTGCTATAAAAGCACCTGGATTTGGAGATCGACGTAAAGCAATGCTAGAAGATATTGCAATTGTAACAGGTGCAGAAGTAATTACTGAAGATAAAGGAATGTCTCTAGAAGCAGTAGAAATTGATCAATTAGGTCAAGCAACCAAAGTAAAAGCAGATAAAGATAATACAACAATTGTAGAAGGTAAAGGTGAGCAAGCAAAAATAAAAGGACGTATCGAAGAAATTAAACGTGAAATTCAAAATACAGAGTCTTCTTATGATAAAGAAAAGCTTCAAGAACGTTTAGCAAAACTTTCAGGTGGAGTTGCTGTTATTAAAGTAGGATCTGCAACTGAAACGGAGCTAAAAGAAAAAAAATATCGTGTTGAAGATGCATTG
>CAXFGY010000061.1:0-8636 GCA_964002605.1 uncultured Candidatus Marinamargulisbacteria bacterium | reverse complement strand
TAATATATTATATACATATCAAAAAAAAACACAAATTAATTACTAACTGCGTTTTAACTTTGATTTTTAAATGCTATCACCGTATTTCGCATTAACATCGCAATCGTCATCGGACCGACGCCTCCTGGAACTGGGGTAATCGCTTGACACGTTGACTGCACCGCATCAAAATCAACATCCCCCACTAACCGATATCCTCGATCTGAGGTTGGGTCCGCCACACGATTAACGCCCACATCAATAACCACTGCTCCTGGCTTAACCATATCAGAAGTCACAAAACAAGGCTGACCAATTGCTGCAATTAAAATATCCGCTTGCTGAGTCATTGCAACCAAATTTTGCGTTCGAGAATGACAAATCGTTACTGTCGCATTACCAGGATTAGACCGTTGAACCAACATCGCGGCTAACGGCTTACCCACAATATTACTTCTGCCAAGAATCACAATATGCTTACCTGCTGTTTCAATCTGATACCTTGTTATCAATTCACATACACCATACGGCGTACACGATTGAAATGCTGGCCGACCCAATAATAGTTTTCCAACATTGACAGGATGAAACCCATCAACATCCTTTTCAGGTGCAATCATATCTAATAAACGGGTTTCATTATACCCCTTCGGCAATGGAACTTGTAGCAAAATACCATGAACCGTATCATCTTGATTCAAACGAATAATAAGATCAGACAAGACTTTTTCACCACTATCCGCTGCTAAACGATGTTCAAATGACATAATACCAATCGCTTCACATGCTTTTTGTTTCATCGCAACATAAACTTGAGACGCCGGATCATCACCGACCAAAATTACCGCTAAACCAGGACGAGATTGCTTAGCAATAACGAAATCCGCTATTTCTTTTTTCAGTGCTGTTAAAATCTCGCCTTTAATACGATTTCCATCAATCAATTGAACCATCGCTACCATTTAAGACTGAGAATCCAATACATATTTTTGATTATCTTCAACTCCTTGGGCATCCACTTTTTGATAAGTGCCCTCAGAATATCCTTCATTTTGTCGCTTAAAATTAAGTTCGTTCTTTTTAAAATATAACTGCAATACTTCAGTCGCATCCATCCCAGCCACCGTACACATCGATACCCAAAAATGAAGCATATCAACCAATTCTACTTTGACATTATCCCAATCATCATCATCTTTTTTCCACCATTTCCAATTTAAACTATCAATCGCTTCTGACGACTCTTGCTTTAAAGCCAGTTCAAATCTTAAAAACCACTGACGACGTAACTCCGAATCATTTTTAATATCATCATAAAGTGTCGATTTAATCCGTTTATTGAGTTCGATTTGCTTATCAAATACCGCTTGTAAATCCATAAAAAAACCTCCATTACTCTTAACTTTTAATACCAGAAAAATTTATTCCACCATTATCCAAAAGTGTACCAATAAAACAGATTTTAATGAAGGCAACTAACAAAATAAAAATAAAAAATTACAATTTGACAAACCAATAGCAACTAATTTACGATAAATTTATATTTTTTTAAATAAAAGGTGACGTATGATATCAACTGTTTCAAGTGCAACACTAATCGGTATTTCAGCCATCAAAGTATCTGTTGAAATTTTTGCCCAAAAAGGCGTCCCTCAAGCCATTATCGTTGGGTTGCCAGACACCGTTGTAAAAGAAAGCATTAACCGAATTTATGCCGCCATTAAAAATTCAGATTTTGAAAATCCCCCACGCAAACTCACCATTAATCTTGCGCCTGCTAATATTATCAAAGAAGGCCCATTACTTGACCTTGCTATCGCAATTGGCATTCTCCAAGCGACGAAACAACTCACATTAACACCCAATGACCTTTTTATTGGGGAGCTCTCATTAAATGGTGATATTAAACCAATTCAAGGGATTTTATGCATCTGTGAATTAGCACAACAGCTTAAACTCAATCGCATATTTATACCCCAAGACAACTTAAACGAAGCCACAATGCTAGGTTCACTACCCCTAATTGGCGTACAATCACTAAACGATGTCACCACAGCCATCGAAAAAAAACAACATCCGATTCCACAACAACCACAACCCCTACATGCAAAGGAAATGCATCTGGATTTTAAAGATGTAAAAGGACAATTAGTAGTCAAACGCGCCTTACAAATAGCAGCTGCAGGACACCACAATATCTTAATGATCGGACCACCCGGGTCGGGTAAAACAATGCTTGCAAAACGATTACCCTCTTTACTTCCACCATTAACTATCCAAGAAGCCATTGAAACTTGCAAGTTATATAGCATCAGCCCTCATACCTTTACATCAGAAACATTAACACGAAGCCGTCCATTTAGATCGCCACATCATTCTATATCATACGCAGGCATGGCCGGCGGCGGAACGAAACCAAAACCTGGGGAAATTAGCTTGGCTCACCATGGCATTCTATTTTTAGATGAACTTCCAGAATACTCAAAACAAGTACTTGAAATACTAAGAGAACCCTTAGAGTCCAAAGAAATCACAATTAGCCGAGCTAACTTTTCAATTACCTACCCTGCTTCATTTTTATTAATCGGCGCTATGAATCCTTGTCCCTGTGGGTATTACATGGATAAGCAAAAGAATTGCAGTTGCACCCCCTATTCAATTTCGCGCTATTGGAAAAAAATATCTGGTCCCATTTTAGACAGAATTGATATTATCATCGAAGTCCCTAGACTCAAACAAACTGATTTTATTCAATCTCAACCTAACACATCGTCAAAAACATTATCAAAAAGCATAAAAACAGCACATTTATTTCAAAAAAATAGACAAAAAAATATTTATAATGGGCTCTTAACTCCTCAACAACTTAATCAATATTGTTCCCTCAACAAAGAATGCCAATTACTATTAAGCCAAGACGTAGAAAATGGAACTTTAACCGGACGGTCCCACGACAAAGTTGTAAAAATAGCGAGAACAATAGCCGATTTTGAAAAATCAACTGATATCAAAACACCTCACATTTTAGAAGCATTACAATTTAGAAAAAACCCCTATGATAGTTAATCAGTTTAAATTAACATTAAGCAATCATCTAATACATTTATTGATAAATAAGCACAATCCATGTATAATAAATAGTTAACTATTTATAAAAAATCTCTAAAAAACCATCTTAAGGAGTCTTTCTTTAAAATGAATATGATTAAATCAGTTTTAAAATACATGGACCAACATTTTTGGATTTTTTTAACAGCAAGTGTAAGTCTTGGGTTATATGCACCTCAGTTATTTATTCCCTATGAAGGCTACATTATTTATATCATTATGATTATTATGGGAATCCTGTTTTTAAAAGTTGATATTATTGACATTGTTACTCACATCAAACAACCAGGGATACTTATTTATGCCGCATTTATTAATTTAATAATATCGCCACTGTGTATTTATTTCATATTTAGTAAACTCGCCCCCGATATGGTCATTGGATTAACATTACTTGCTGCATTACCTGCTGGTGTAACCTCTGCTGCCTTTACAGATATTATGAAAGGAAGAACCTGTCTTAGTGTAACCGTTATTATTACAACTAATTTATTATGTATATTTACAATTCCATTTCTATTTTGGACACTATTTAAAGCAGATTTAAATTTAGATTATATGGGTCTATTTCTTAATTTATTAAAAGTATTTTTAATTCCATTTTTTATCGCTAAAGTCCTAAAACATGTCATAATCACCAATTATGTTGAAAGACTACAGAGTTATTACAATGTTATTATTATTTGTTTACTTTCCTTTATGATTATGATTTCTATTGCCTACGAAGCCAACTTCTTACTATCTAACATTACATTACTAGTTAAACCCTTAGCAATGTTGTTCTTAGTATTTATTATACTACAATGTATTGGTTATTTTAGTGTAGGGTGGCTTAATAAAGGTGAAAAAATCGCATTATCCAATAGCAATATGATTATGAATAATATTTTAGGAATTGTATTGGCAATTGCTTTCTTCTCTGATAACCCCGAAATTATTTCAATTGTTATACTCTCATTAATTCCTTGGAATATTATGATTATCCTAAAGCATTGGTATAAACGCTTTTTACCTTAAATCATCATCACTATATTAATAATTAATGATAATCATATAATCTTATAAAATTTAAACTAGTACTATTCTTTTCTTTTTTCTCAATTCTAAGTGGGTTTTTATAAGCATCATTAAAAGTCCAGTCTGTACTTTTTCTTCCAAAACTAGGGTCATGCTCTCGTGTTTCTATTAATAAATTACCTTCTATATTCCGTCCTTCTACTGTTAGTTGCATATTTTTCCATGTCCCTGTTTGAGTACACTTTTCAAAAAATATATTTATTATATTATTATATCTTTTTATGTCTTGTTCTCTATATCGGTACACTTCTTTATATTCATTAAAAACCGCTTCGTTATATTCATCTAAATTTATCATAGTGCCAGAACCCGTTAAATTCAATGCATTTTCTTTCAGATTCAAGCATCCAGTTTCCACCAAAACAGAAGATTCCGGCTTACTTATTCTAACTGTAGGTGCACCTAAATATTTATTTTGTGAGACTACATCATCTCCATCGTTTTGATTTAATAACACAATATAAAAACTTGTTTCATCATAAAATAAACGAAACTCAAAGTTAGAGTCTTTATTAAAATGACTATCATCATATATACGAAATAATTTTAAAGATATGACATCACTTAAAAACTCTTTCTTTTTTAAATTTAATTGTCCTATAATTGGGTTACAATCATTTGGCTTAATTTTGTGAATACATTCAACTACATTTTTTGAAAGAATTGAACAAACATATTCTTGATCACTTTTATTATCCAGTTTACCAGAACATACCTTTAAAGAATGAATATCAAAACTTTCCAATTGCAAATCATAAATGCTTTGAGATGGTAATTCTTCTATACGACGATTTATTGTTATTAATGTACCTTGTTTTTCAAAAGATAGAAGTGCTGGCTCTTCTAGTAAAAATCTTTTTATATCTCTAAGGCCTAATAATAGTAATGCTGCTTCTACTGCTTCTGCTTGTCTTGCTGCTGCTTGTAAGATCTGATTTTCTGTTGGATCTGTATTTGATGATCTCTCAAGTGACTCAGTTGGACTACTCCTGATGATTTCTGGTGGTGTGTCAGTATCTATATTTATTGCCATAAAACATTTCTATCATACTTTTAAGAAAAAAAAAATAATTAATATGGTGGACCGATAAGCCGGATTCTGTATAAAGTAATCATTTATCTAGGCCTTACTTCACAATAAGACTCTTGCACCCTACCCGAGAATCCAAATGAGACGGGTCGCCTCTCTCCTCCTATTTGGGCTTGCACCAGATGGGGTTTACCTCAAATCACTATTACTAGCACTTGCGTGCGCTCTTACCACACGTTTTCACCCTTACTCTTCCAAAGAAAAAGCGGTATCTTTTCTGTGGCACTATCCGTAGGATCACTCCTCCCACCCGTTAGGTGGCATCTTACCCTATGGTGTCCGGACTTTCCTCTAAATAACACAAAGTTATCTAGCGATTACTTAGCCCACCATAGTAGAAGTATACACAGTAGTTAATTTTTCGACAATCTGAGGAACCGTAAATCCATAATCCGTTTTCAAATCACTCGCAGGTGCACTTTTACCAAACGTATCGACTGTAATCGTAATGCCATCTTTACCAATATAACGATGCCAACCAAAACTACTCTGAGCTTCTAGCGCAACCATATGATGAGGGTTTCCTAAAATATGATCCTGATAATCACGACCCTGTTCATCAAAAAGCTCCCACGAAGGCAACGATACCACCCGTGTTCCCTTACCAGCCTGATTCAACTGGACAGCAACTTCAATCGCTAAACTCACTTCAGAACCTGTCGCTAAAAGAGTAAAGTGATGATTATCCGCTTCATCATAAACAATATAGCCCCCTTTATTTACCTCATCTAATTGGGTTCCCTCTAAATCAGGAACACCTTGACGTGTCAAAATTAATGCAACGGGTCCATGCTGCTGTAAAGCAATCGCCCATGCCGCCTTTACTTCAGTTGTATCTGCCGGCCGAATAACCGTTAAATTAGGAATCGATCGCAACGACGCCAACTGTTCAACCGGCTGATGTGTAGGGCCATCTTCACCCAAAAAAATACTGTCATGGGTAAATTGATAAATAACATTCAAGTTCATCAACGCCCCCAAGCGTATCGCATTTTTCATATAATCCGAAAACGTTAAAAAAGTACCAATAAAGGGCAAATACACGCCATGAATTGCAATCCCATTCCCAATCGCTGCCATCGCAAATTCACGAACACCATATTTAATATTTTGAGGAATGAATGTTTCTGCAGACATTAACGACGAAGACTTAATATAAGTTGAATCTGAACATGATAAATCTGCCGATCCCCCTACAATATGAGTCAGTTTTTGACTAATTGACTGAATTACCGAATTGGATGAAGCACGAGTTGCTAATCCAGGTTTAATCGTAACCCCTGCAATAAAATCAGTTAAATCAATCGGTTCATTTTGAGGTAAATCAATACGATGAGACGCATTCCACTTATTTTCCAATGATTCCAACTCCGCCAATCGATTCGGTTTTTCTAAGTCAATTTCAGGAGCGACCCAAAACGGTTGATCAAGTGGAATACCCAATTTAATTTTCGTTAAATTAGCTTCCTCATCCCCCAACGGTTTACCATGAGATTCACTACTCCCTGCTCGATTCGGTGATCCATAACCGATAGTGGTCTTAGCAATAATCAAAGACGGCGTATTCGTTTTCTTTGCTTGAGAAACTGCGAAATCAATTTCGGTAAAAGAATGACCATCGATTGTCTGAGTATCCCAACCATAGGCTTTATAACGCATTGCCACATCCTCGGTAAAACATTCTGTAGTCGGACCATCCAAACAAATATCATTACTATCATAAATAACAATCAAATTTTCTAAAGATAAATGTCCTGCAAATGAGCTGGCTTCAGATGAAATACCTTCCATCAAACACCCATCACCTGCCAATACATAAACAAAACTATCTGAAAACCCCGAACGATTCACATCATATTGTTGTGAAACACGCTGATGCGCTAATGCCATCCCTACCCCCATTGCTAAACCCTGCCCCAATGGTCCAGTTGTTGTTTCAACACCAGGTAATTCTCCACATTCCGGATGCCCGGCAGTTGGATAACCTAATTGACGAAAGTTCTGTAAATCTGACAAAGAAATATCATAACCCGATAAATATAAACACGAATAAAGTAACATCGACCCATGTCCTGCAGACAAAATAAACCGATCTCGATTAAACCAATTTGGATTTTTAGGATTATGTCGCATTGCATAACCATAAAGATACGCCCCAATTTCTGCACAACCTAATGGCAAACCCGGGTGACCAGAGTTAGCTGCATTGATGGCATCTATAGACAAAGAGCGAATTGACTTTGCAAACTGTTCTAAATATTGTGTATTCATATATAACTCCCAATTATAACCAGATACAAGTATAATAACAACAAATGCAATTATTCTTCGAAAAAAAAGATTTAAAAGATAATAAACTTACATTATCAACTGAAAAATTTCATTACCTATCACGTGTCAAACGAATTCAAAAAGGTGAAAAAATCGCTATTATTATCCATCAGACACACTATACAATCATCATCAATAAAATAGATGCTAACTACCTATATTTTAATACCTTAGAAAAAAAACCAGTCATACCCAAAAAATTAGATATCACATTAATTCAATGCTTACCTAAATATAACAAAATGGATACAATCATCGATCAAGTCACACAATTGGGCGTATCTCAGATCTATCCCATTGAAAGCGAAAGGTCAATTGTAAAATGGACCCAAACCAAAAAAGAAAAACAACGGCAACGATGGCAAATGATGAGTCTCCGTGCAAGCCAACAATCCGAACAACAACAGGTGCCTATTATTTACCCCATACAACCAATCCATGAGTTCTATAATGAATTTAAAAAAACCGAATACGATTATTACATTGTCCCATGGGAAAGTGAATCCAAACAGACACTAAAATCATACCTAAAAAGAATTGCAATCCAAAAAAACTATAAAATTGCAGTATTAATTGGACCCGAAGGCGGTATTTCAAATAGCGAAATTAACCAACTTAAAACACTAAAATTTAACCCATTATCACTTGGCGCTCACATTTATAAAACAGAAATTGCTGGCCTCATCACAATTAGTCAACTTATTTACGAACTTTCATAAATAAATAACACCCCTTGATATCGATTAGAATTAAATAATACCCAAAAAAATACATCAATAAAAAATTTTCATACTTTTATTTCCATAAATGAAAGGTGTACAATAACAATAGGAGTAATAAAATGAATCAGTTAACTTATATAACTTGTATAAGTATACTCATAATCAATATAAATATCTTATATGCATATAATTCTAATTATGCCAATCAACAATTCATTGAAAATGCAACTCAATTTAGTGAAGAGCAAGGAGTCAGAACCTCAGAATTTCAAGGAGGACTATCTAACAACCCCGCAAATCAAAGCATAAACTATAATCATCTCCAATAC
>CAXFGY010000060.1:0-8907 GCA_964002605.1 uncultured Candidatus Marinamargulisbacteria bacterium | reverse complement strand
GAAGATTTTAGAGAAGTTATGGCAAGCACCTCTGGAAAAGACTTATCTCAATTTGAAAACTGGTACACTCAATCTGGGACGCCTACAGTGACACTTGCTTCAACTTATAAAGACAATATGCTCGTTATTACAGCTACGCAAATAGGAACACAAAAACCGGTCATCATTCCGATTCGTATTGGGTTAATATCAGAAAATGGTGAGATTTTAAAGTTTCAACTTACTGAAAATGGCAGTTTGATTGTTGAAACGAATTTAATATTAACGGATACTCAAACCACGTGGACATTATATGGCATAAATAGTAAAACAAAGCCCATTATTTCTAGTTTTAGAAATTTTTCAGCGCCAGTATATTATAAGAAAACACTCTCTAAAGTAGAGAAATACTGTATTTTTCAATATGATACTGATTTATTTAATCGCTGGGATGCAGGACAAGAATTATATACAGAGTGGATTCAAAATGTTTCACAAAATATATTACAAAATACACCGATGACTCGTGAATTGGAATTACATAAAATTATTCATATTATTCTAAAAAATTATGATGATGATCCTGCATTTACAGCAACCCTAATAACGTTACCTGGATTATCGACACTATTAGAAAATCATGAGAGTTATGATGTTAAAATAGTGGTCTCTGCTAAAGAGGTTGTGTTAAATCAAATGATTACACAACATGAATCGTTATTATTAGAGTGTTATGAGTCTCTATATAAACAACAAAGTAATCAAATTACAATTTCTGCCATGGATTGTCGGCAATTGCAAAATCTTTGTTTATACTATTTGTGTTATTTAAACCAAAAAAAATATTATCAACTTGCTTACCGTCAATTTTCTAATGCCTTAACTATGACGGATCAATTGGGCGCATTAAAAGCCTTATGTGTGACTAAAAATTCATTAAGCAAATTAGCACTTCAAGAATTTTATGATCAATGGAAAAGTCGCCCATTACTTATGAATAAATGGTTTGCAATTCAAAGTAGCATTCAAACTGAAAATGCATTAAATATTGTTAAGCAATTAGAACGACATGAAAATTTTAATAGTAAAAACCCTAATAAAATACGAGCACTTTATGGGACATTTACCGCAAATCTTAAATGGTTTCATCAGGAATCAGGAGATGGCTATATGTTTTTAGCGCATAAAATTATTGAAATTGATTCCTTTAACCCGACTATGGCATCACGATTAGCGAGTGGATTTAAAAAATATAACCAATTACCGTCTCACAATAAAGTAAACATGAAAGCAGCGCTTAATCTTATTACGAATCATTCAAAACTATCAAAAAATACACAAGAAATCATTTTAAAAATCACACAAAAAAATGACAAGTAGTTGGTTACTTAAAACACCAGTTTCTCGTCCTAATAGTATCAAAGCCAAACTTGCAGCGTTATCATGGGAAAGGGGAATTAGCCCTTTTTTCACTGACGGCGTTCCATTTTCATGGAGTACAAGTACAACATTTGCAAAAATAGTTACAGATTACTTACTTCTTGTTAAATCTCATCAAAAAGAAACAGTACACTGTTATGAAATTGGCTCTGGTTTAGGTCAATTATCACAAAAAATACTGCGTACAATTACAAAGAAAAAAGAAATGCATCATATTCAATTTCATATCAGTGATTATAAAGATAGTATTGTTAACACATTAAAAAAGAACACTGGTTTTGCGCCTTTTGAAAACATAATTCAATTTGATAAACTTTCATTTGATAATCTTAAATTTTCAAGAAAAATGCCACCTCACTTTGTGATATTATCTTATATTCTAGATGCATTACCTCATTATCATTTAAGATGGGAAAATAATATCCTTCAAGAAGAAAAAGTTATTTCATATCTTACGAAAAAACCATTATTAGCAACAAATAATAGACCTTTTACTGCTATTGAGCCTGAGAATATTGTGCCGTGGTTAGATCAACAGTCAAATCAAACATTACTTAATCATTTACATCGAATCGGACCGTGTTTTAAAGAACGTCATAAACTAGATTTAACATTACCGATTACAAAAATGGAACACGATTATTTAAAGGCCTATTTTAAGTATTATAAAATTAAGAATTGTCGGTTTAATTATTCTCCTGGCGTGATAACAGGGTTTAAAAAATTATGTGAAGCTGCTCCTGATACCTTTTTATGGTTGATTCAAGATTTTGGTAATTTTAGACCTGATGGTATTGGCCTTAAGACGAAAATGATACTTTCATGTGATGTGAGTCAATTTTATACGCAACATTTACATTTATTATGTTATATTGCTAAAACCTATAAATTTAATATTAAACATACTATATTTCCTAATAATGATACTCAACATTTGATTATTTATCGCGGGATTCCAAATCAAAAAGTAAATAAACTATTTCGCAAAGCAACCAAAGAGCCTTTTGCAAAAACACAAATTAAACTTGCTCAATCTGTTAATCGTATCAGTGCTAAAACAACTGCTATAAAATTTAAAGAAAAAATTTCTCAATTAACCGAAAAAAATGATCTTAGTTACCATACGATGTTAGTCATTGCAAAACAATTCTTTTTAAAAAATATGTTTTTAGAATCACAAAAGTATACTCAAAAAATAATCAATGAGTATCATGAATTTGCAATTTCAGCCCAATTATTACATGCTCAATGTTATGGTGAGCTTAATCAACTTACAAATGGATTAGAAGTGCTTGAAAAAGCCATTACAATTGCACCTTATGTACAGGACTTGTATCTACATCAAAGTATTATTGCATTAAAAAAACAAGATTATGACACCTTTATAAAAACGGTTCAACATTATATTGTACTTCTTCCTAATTTTCCTATTTGGAGTCATATTATGACTTTTTATACTGTTCTTAAATATCATTATAAAAAAAAATCACTTGCAGATCATTACTTAGCACAATTAAAATTGTTTAATCAAAAAGGATATTTTAGGATTCCAGATAAGGTTTTAGATCTAGCCAATTAGGGCCAACTTCTACATCAACAACTAATGGTACGGTTAGGTTGACGACCTGTGTCATTTGGTCTTTAATGATGGAAATTACCTGATTAAGTTCTACTTTTGGAACATCAAATACCAATTCATCGTGAACTTGAATCAATAATTTTGTTTTAAATGAAGCTGTTTGTAACGCATTAAAAACCTTTACCATTGCTAATTTCATAATATCAGCAGCTGTGCCTTGAACACGCGTATTAACAGCAGCTCGCTCAGCAAAAGATCGTCGATTAAATAAACGATCATTAATACCTGGTACAGGACGAATACGACCATATTCAGTTGTTACAATTCCTTTTTCTTGTGCCAATAAAATTGTTTCTTCTATAAACGTTTTAATACGTGGAAACTGATTAAAATAATGGTCAATAATTGACTTCGCTTCTTGACGCTCAATCATTAAGTTTTCAGATAAACCAAAAGCAGATATCCCATAAATAATTCCGAAATTAACTGCTTTTGCATGATAACGCATTTCTTTAGAAACCGATTCAAGTGAAACTTGATTAATAATTGCAGCTGTTGCTTGATGAATATCATCTCCTCTTTGAAATGCATTAATCATTGCCGGATCACCTGATAAATGTGCCATTAATCGTAATTCAATTTGAGAATAATCGATTGATACTAAGTAGTGATTAGAATCTGACGGAATAAATGCTTTTCGAATTTTTTTGCCTTCTGTTGTTCGAATTGGAATATTTTGTAAATTAGGAGAAGAGGAGGACAATCGTCCTGTGATTGTGGCTGTTTGATTAAATTGGGTATGAATTCTACCTGTTTGGGGGGTAATTAACTCAGGTAATACAGAGACATAAGTCGTTAATAACTTTTCAAGACGACGATAAGACAATAATAAGCTTGCAATTGGATAATTTTTTGCTAATTTTTCTAATACGGAGGAGTCCGTTGATCGACCTGTTTTTGTTTTTTTAAGAACGGGTAAATTAAGTCGATCATATAAAATAGTGGCTAATTGCTTAGGTGAACTGATATTAAATGGTGATGGAGACAGGCTATAAATTTGATCTTGGAGTTCACGATGTTGTTGTTTAAGATTTGACTCTAGTTTTATTAAATAATGACGATCCAAACAGACGCCTGTCATTTCCATTTTAGCGAGCACTTGCTGTGTGGGTAATTCAATATTAAGTAATAGATCCATCAATTGTTTTTCTTGCAATAAAGGTAGAAAAAATTGATATAGTTTCCAAGTATAAAATGAATCTGCTGCAGCATAATTTTTAGCAATTTCTAATGAAACATCTTTAAAATTAAGCGCTGATTTACCCTGCCCTACTACTGATTCATACGTGTTCATTTCAACGTTTAAATGACGAGATACCAAGGCTTTTAAACCGACTTTTTCAGTCGGAAATAATAGATAAGCAGCTAACATCGTATCAAATGTAATTCCAGCCAATTGAATTCCATAATTTTCGAAAACAACCATTTCATATTTACCATGATGGGTAATCTTAGCGACTGTTTTATCTTCTAAAATGGGTTTTAATAAGGTTAATATTGGATTTAATTTAAAATGAGTTTCTTGAGTTTTTTCAGGAAACAATGAAAGAGATTGAGTGCTTGGTTCTTCAAACAAGTAGTCATTTAGTGGGATATAATACCCTTGCTCTCCATAGGATACTGAAATACCGATAATTTGAGCAGTAACTGCTGACAAAGACGTTGTTTCAATATCTAATGAAAATCCTAATTTCAAATGAGGTAATAGTTGCTTAACTTCAGCAGTTGATACAAGCAGTTGAAATTTTGATTCTGACGGACGATTTATTACTTCTGGGTTTACATTTTTTTGATTATCACCGATTTTATGACTATATTTTTTAATTAGATTAGTAAATTGATATTTTTGAAAAACAGCTATTATTTGCGTCCAGTTTGGGTTATATTCTAACTGATTTTGATTAATAGGAAGGTTAAGATCACAAACAATCGTTGCAAGCTTGCGAGATAGATAGGCATTGTCCTTTTCTGCTAGTAATTTTTTGCATATACTCGTCGAAGTAATATCGTTTAAATGGGAATAAATACTATCTAATTTTGAATATTGTGATAATAATGATATCGCTGTTTTTTCACCAATTCCTTTAACACCAGGAATATTGTCAGAGGGATCGCCACGTAAGGCCTTATAGTCAATAATTTGTTCCGGTAATATGGTTAATTTTTCAAATACTTTATTTGGTGTATAAATAATTAAATCAGTTGTTCCTTTTTGAGACATTGTGACTGAGACATGTTTATTAACTAATTGAAAGCAGTCTTGATCACTTGTTAATAAATAAATATGGCTATTTTTGGGTCGATATTTTACGGATAAAGATCCCATTAAATCATCTGCTTCATAGCCAGGATAATCAATGTAATATAGGCCAAGTTCTTTCAGGAGTTGTTGCAAAAGAGGGACTTGAACTTTAAATTCATTAGGTGGTGGTGGTCGGTTTGCTTTGTATGATGAAAATATTTTTTTTCTAAATGTTGGTTTCGGATGATCAAAGCAAATACATAGTTGATCGGGTGAAAATTGATCAATTGCTTTGTATAGTAATGTTATAAAACCAAAAACGGCATTAATAGGCGTTTGGTCTGTTAATGTTAATGAGTTCGGAAAACTATAAAACGCTCTAAACATTAATGAAAACCCATCGATAATTAATACATTAGTTTTAGACATTGTGTTAATTATAGCAAATTACCGTTAATTACTAAAAAATTAATTATATTTTTATATTAGACTTGAACTTATCACAATATCATTTATAATCATTTAAATTATTCTAGTATATCTGATTTATGGAGGAAAAAATGGTTCTAAACAATGCAAAGTACACTCAAGATCATGAATGGGTTATTTTAGAAGATGGGGTTGCTACAATTGGTATATCTAATCATGCGATCGAAGAGTTAGGCGATATTGTTTTTGTAGAGCTTCCTCAAGTGAATCGAGAATTAGCTCAAACAGATGAATTTGGTACCATAGAATCTGTAAAAACAGTTTCTAGTCTTTATATGCCCATATCGGGTACTATTATTGAGACTAATGAGATGCTTAATGAAAGTCCTGAAACAGTTAATGAATCGCCTTACGGAGATGGTTGGATTATTAAAATAAAGCCAGAAAATCAATCTGAATATGATGATTTAATGACTGCTGAAGAATATGAGTCTTACTTAGCCTCATTGTAGTGCTATAGCTTGACTCAATTAAGAAAATAGGGCTTTTGTCAAAAAAAAAATCGATAGATAGTGATGTCGACCAACACATAAGATTTGCAATCTATCGCCTGAGGAATTGGTACATCGCTACATAACTAAGGTGAAAATTAGGAATTTGGTGATAGATTCATATTGAAATAGATTTAATTTTTCTATTTATAGCTGTTTTATTATGCCGGTTGGGGTTGCTTTAATGCAGTTAACATCGTTTTACCAATTTCTGCGGGTGAGTCGACAACATGAATCCCACAATTTTTCATTACGGTCATTTTAGCTAACGCGGATTCATCTGCACCGGAAACAATTGCGCCAGCATGACCCATACGACGTCCTTCAGGAGCGGTTTGTCCGGCTATAAATCCCACAACAGGCTTAGACATATGATTTTTAACATAGTGAGCGGCTTCAATTTCCATTGATCCGCCAATTTCACCGATTAATACAATTGCATCTGTATCAGGATCGTTTTCAAATAATTCCAGGAGCTCAATCATTTTAGTTCCAATTATTGGATCACCACCAATACCAATGCAAGTTGATTGCCCTAACCCTTCAGAACATAATTGAGATACGGCTTCATACGTTAATGTTCCGGACTTAGAAATCACACCGACAGAACCGGGCTTGGCAATAAAGCCAGGCATAATTCCTACTTTAGCTTGATTTGGCGTTAATAAACCTGGACAATTGGGACCAATTAAGCGGCTATTTTTACCTTTAAGATATTGATATACGTTAACCATATCTGCGACTGGAATTCCTTCTGTTATACAGACTATCAATTCAATACCAGCGTCTGCGGCTTCCATGATGGCATCCGCTGCAAATGGGGGCGGAACAAAAATTAAACTAACATTCGCATTAACCTGCGCTCGTGCATCTTTACAGGTATTAAAAACAGGAACCTTTCCTTCTAGTGCCTGCTGACCCCCTTTTCCTGGGGTTACTCCCCCGACTACATTTCCGCCATATGCTAAACATTGCTCAGCATGAAATGATCCTTCAGAACCAGTAATCCCTTGAACAATAATTTTTGAATTTTGATCTACTAAAATAGCCATACTATATTCTCCTTATGCAAAGTTACATTTACGCCACTTGGGCTACGACGTTTTGAGCTGCGTCTTCTAATGTTTCTGCAGCAATAATAGAGACACCGGAATCATCTAAGAGTTGTTTTGCTAAATCTGCATTGGTTCCAGCAAGTCGGACAACAACGGGAACACTTAAATCTAATTCAGAAACGGCTTGAATAATACCATTTGCGACACGATCACAGCGGACAATGCCACCAAAAATGTTAATTAATACCGCTTTAACATTAGGATCAGATAAAATTATTTTAAATCCATTTTTAACGGTTTCAACATTAGCGCCTCCACCTACATCTAAAAAGTTTGCAGGTGAACCCCCTTTTAATTTGATGATATCCATAGTTGCCATGGCTAATCCAGCACCATTAACCATACATCCTACATTACCTTCTAATTTAATATAATTTAAATGATATTTATCGGCTTCAACTTCTGTGGGATCTTCTTCCCATAAGTCACGCATTTCAACAACATTTTTATGACGGTATAATGCATTACTATCAAAATTAAACTTCGCATCTAATGCAATTAATTGATCTTGGTCCGTTACAACCAAGGGATTAATTTCTGCAATACTTGCATCTTGAGAATGATAACATCGGTATAAATTACTAAATAGCTTAAGTGCTTGCTTAAACAAATCTCCTGAAAACCCTAATCCAAATGCCAATTCTCTGGCTTGAAACGCTGTTAATCCCACACTGGGGTCGATCCACACTTTTTTGATTGCATCTGGATTTTTTTCAGCTACTTCTTCAATTTCAACACCCCCTTCTGAAGAAACCATAAATACATCTTGATTTTTTGCACGATCTAACGTTATTGCGACATAATATTCTTTTGCAATATCTAATGCTTCTGCAATCATAATTTTACGAACGAGTTGACCTTCAGGCCCTGTTTGATGTGTTTTTAGTGTCATTCCTAAAATTGATTTTGCATGGCTAATGGCATCTTCTTTCGTTGGACAAAATTTAACGCCACCCCCTAGGCCTCGGCCACCAGCATGGATTTGGGCTTTAACGACAAATTGGGAGGTATTAAATTGAGTTTCTACGTTATTAATTGCAGACTCAATTTGCCCGTCGTCAGTCACCACAATACCATCCTGAATTGGAATGTTATATTCCTTTAAAATTTCTTTTGCTTGGTATTCGTGTATTTTCATGATGTTATAAGTGTAACGAGATATATGTATTGAGACAATAGTTAAGTTTTTTTAAAAATTAATAGCCATTAACCAGATTTTTGTAACCAATTAATTTTTTCTATTTTGTGACACTTCTGTTTAACCTAATTATTGATTAAATTAATTTGATATAAAAAAAGGTGCTCATTGAGCACCTTTTTTAAAGTTAAACTTGAATTTTATTTAATTTTTTAAAAATGATAGTGGTATTCCAATTTAACAGCCATTCCTTTTTTATTGATATCTATAATGGCATCTAAATCTCCATCATAAGATTGTTCCACAATACGATATGTGATTGCATAAGTCCAATACCCAAATCCTTTAAAATTTGGATGTTCAACACCTAGAAC
>CAXFGY010000059.1:0-8928 GCA_964002605.1 uncultured Candidatus Marinamargulisbacteria bacterium | reverse complement strand
CTTTAAATGTAAGTATAGATCCGTTTTTAATGGGTGTTGCAGTAGGTGCATCATGTGCGTTTCTAACTCCTATAGGTCATCAGTGTAATGCACTTATTTTAGGTCCCAGAACAATGGCACAATTAAATTCTTTATGGTCAGCGCTTCAGTGCAAAAATGAAATCCCGACTGAATTATATAACTATATAAATCATGGACCCTTTAACCGTATTTAAACAGTATGGTGTTACACCACTTGCTTACTCTACCTTACAACCTAAAGCTCAACATTTTTGGTATAAAAGGGATGGCTATATTGCTTATTTTACACATTATTTCTTAGGTAAACGCTATATTTCTGTTTTAGGTGACCCGATTGCAGATCCACAATTATGGCCTGAATTAATTGCTCAATTTATCCACCATTATCCCCATGCATGTTTTTATAATATTTCTACTGGTTGCAACAGTATTTTAAGTCAAAATCATTTTAATGGTCATGCTGTCGGATGGGACGTCTACTGGGATCCTTTTCAGCCTATTCCATCGAAACGGGCACTCAAACGTTGTCGCCGGTTGCAAAAGAAGCATTCTATTTTACTCTCAGAATCACCGATATCTAGTTCTGATTATAGCTGGATGAATAATATAACACAGCAATGGTTATCTACACGTCATATTAGCCATGAACTCAACACATTCTTTTCCCGGCCATTACAACCTGCAGTCGATACCCTATGTCGTTATGTTGTGGCACGTGATCACTCTCAACAACCCATTGGATTTATGGTCCTTGACCCATTATATCGTAGTGGATCATGTATCGGTTATGTTGTAAATCATCTCCGATATTTACCTCAATATCCTTTTCTATCTCGTTTATTTTTACAATTTTCAGCTCATCAAATTATTTCATTAGGACCGGTAACTTGTTCATCTTCTTCATTATTTTTTCGGTTTAATTATTGCTATAGCTTTCAAGGTTTGAATCAATTTAGAACATATTATCCCCACTTCAAATCAAAACTTTATTCTGCTTATCGATCTACTATATATTGGCATCACTGGTTAGCATTATATTGTTCTTTTTTTAAACGGCAATCATTAATAATAATTTAATATCAAGCCTTATTTATTCGATACAATTAATTTTAATAAAAAATAGTTTTTAATTTCATAAAATTTAAAAAAATCAAATCGAAAATTTCTCCTACAAGAAAATTTAAATATATAAAAAAATAGGCTCAAAAAACAATTTTTTTAATCATTTATAACCAATATCATGATTATGATTATTGACTTTTTTTTAGGAAAATATCATTATTAGAGTAATGATTTAATTGCAATTGTAAATCGATTTTTCTTAAGCATTTAATCTGATTTTTTTGTTTAATCTATACAACAATTTAATCAATCAAAAATTATATTAAAAATGACTAGCATTTTTTTTTGAAGGTGTTAGTTTAATGCTCAGTATCGTGTAGTTTTAATGGTTTCTGTTTGAAATAAAAAAAGGATGAGATAATGATTGAAAAAATAGTAAAACGTAACGGAGAATTTCAACTTTTTGATCCGGTTCGTATATATCGTGCAATTGAAAAAGCGTTTAATTCAATTGAACTTAATGATCCAGATACGGTGCAAATGTTAACCCATGCGGTTGTTGAATCAGCAACCATGCAATCTGATACCCAAACTGAGCCGCTTGATGTTGAATTTATTCAAGATATTGTTGAAGAAGAACTCATGCGACATGGTCATCACAAAATTGCCCGTAATTATATTTTATATCGAGAGGAACATAAACGCGTTAGAGAAGAAAAAATTCTTTCAAAAATTAAAGAAAATAAGTTAGAAATTAAAGTTAACGACCAAGAAACGATTATATTCGACCCAAAAATTATTGAAAACAGACTTCGACATTTAGGCTCAGGTTTAATGAAAGTGTCAATTGCAGAAATGGTAGACTCTATTTCTCGACAAGTTTATGACAAAATTACACAAAAAGAAATAAATCTACTCATCTTGGGTGCGGCACGTGACCGGATTGAAAAACATTATGACTATTCTTACTTAGCTGCTCGAATTGCAATTAATGATATGACTAAATCAATTTTAGGTGCATTAATGGATACTGAAGATACGCTTTTAAGCTATGAAACTCGTTTTGAATCCTATATTAAAACAGGTGTTGCTCTAGAAATACTACAACCAGAACTACAAGAATTTAACCTTAGCGCTTTAGCCAAAGCGATTGAACCTAAACGTGATTCCCTTTTTACTTATTTAGGGATTCAAATTTTGCAAGATCGCTATTTACTTCGTGATCGATCTGAAAATCATCAAATTTTTGAACTTCCCCAATGGTTTTGGATGCGAGTGGCTATGGGTCTCGCACTTAAAGAAAAAAAAGATCGAGAAAAATGGGCTATTCAGTTTTATCATACATTATCTCAGTTAGATTTAATCTCCTCGACACCTACTCTATTTAATAGTGGTACTTTACATAGTCAAATGAGCTCCTGCTATCTCAATACTGTAGATGATTCTCTTGACCATATTTTTAAAGTTTATTCAGACAATGCCAAACTCAGTAAATGGGCAGGTGGAATTGGAACAGATTGGTCTAACATTCGAGCTACGGGCTCAAAAATTAAAGGTACCAATGGATCATCTCAAGGTGTGATTCCCTTTATTAAAATATTTAATGATGTGGCGCTTGCAGTTAATCAGGGTGGGAAACGTAAAGGCGCAATGTGTGCTTACATGGAGATGTGGCATTTGGACTATGAACAATTCTTAGAGCTTAAAAAAAATACAGGTGATGAACGTAGACGGGCTCATGATGTTAATACTGCAAGTTGGATCCCTGATTTGTTTATGAAACGTATGTTAGCTAACCAACCTTGGACGTTATTCTGCCCCAGTGACGTACCTGATTTACATGATCTATATGGCTCAGCATTCGAAAAACGGTATGAGTATTACGAGTCTCAAAATTTACCTCGGGCTAAAACCATTAATGCTCTTGATTTATGGCGAAAAATGCTAACGATGCTTTATGAAACGGGGCATCCCTGGGTTACTTTTAAAGATGCTTGTAATGTTAGAAGTCCGCAAGATCATGTGGGTGTGGTTCACTCATCTAACCTATGTACTGAAATTACCTTAAATACGGCAAATGATGAAACGGCTGTGTGTAACCTTGCAAGTATTAACCTGAGTAATATGATGGTCAATGGGTCACTTGATGATAAAAAAATGGAGCACACTATTGATATTGGCATTAGAATGTTGGATAACGTGATTGATAATAATTATTACCCTACTAAAGAAGCGGAAAATGCTAACTTAAGACATCGTGCAATTGGATTAGGCGTTATGGGTTATCAAGATGCTATTTATCAAATGAATATTGCCTTTGATTCTGAAGAAAATGTTAATTTTGCCGATTGTTCAATGGAAAAAGTAGCGTACTACGCGATCAGCGCGAGTTGTAAGCTTGCCCAAGAAAGAGGAACTTATGAATCCTATAAAGGCAGTAAATGGGATCGTGGTATCTTTCCAATTGACACACTTGCTGTATTAGAAAAAGAACGCGGTGAAGTTATTGATGTGGATCGAACTAGTACAATGGATTGGGACTCGCTCAAGTCACTTGTTAAAAAGCATGGTATTCGTAATTCCAATATTATGGCGATTGCGCCAACTGCAACAATTGCCAATATTGCCGGTGTCTATCCCTGTACTGAACCTGCGTTTAAAAATATGTACATGAAAGAAAACCTATCGGGTAACTTTGTGGTTATGAATCGTTTTTTAATCGATGACCTTGATCAACTTACATTATGGAATGATCACATGATTCAGCAACTTAAACTTAATAATGGATCTGTCAGTGAAATTAAAGAAATACCTGATACGTTAAAAGCCAAGTATAAAGAAACATTTGAAATTGATATGAAGTGGATTGTCTTAGCGGCAACCCGACGATCGAAGTGGGTGGATCAAAGTATGTCGACTAATATCTTTATGAATACTAAAAGCGGAAAAGCCCTAAGTGATGTTTATATTGATGCCTGGAAACGCGGTCTTAAAACGACCTATTACTTACGCACTGTTGGTGCCTCACAAGTGACAAAAGCGACAGTTGCGACTGAGGAAGCTGTTCCCAAAAACTATCAAGCTAATGAATCCCATAAACAACAACCGATCACCCAACAAAATAATCAAAAAGACAATACAAAAAAGAGTCAAGTAGCGCCTGTTATGGCTACTGTTCAACAACAAGCGGTTGCTTCAACACTTTACGCAATGGATGATGATGACTGTGAAGCCTGCCAATAAATTACTAAATTAATAAAAAAGGAGTTTAAAAAATGACAACTGAAGAAACAAAAAAAGAATCAACATCAGGATTATTTCAAGAGGAATTTACAGCAACTAAAATGACGAATGCTGAAATTGTGAATCGACGTCGCGTTATTAATGGGTTTGATGATGGGCTAATGCAAGTGTCGCCACTAAAACATCCATGGGCTTACGATATTTTTAATACGATGATTAAAAACACATGGGTTCCTCAAGAAGTCCCCATGCAATTGGATGTCAATATGTGGAATGACCCTGAAGCATTAACAGAGCAAGAGCGTACGGTATATGAACGTAGCCTGGCATTTGTCTCAAATTTAGATGGTCTGCAAACGAATAATTTAGCATGTAATATTATTCGGCATATTACAAGCCCCGAAATCGTATTGGCAATTACCCGTCAAACATATGAAGAAGCGTTGCATGTACAAAGTTATGCGACCTTAGTTGAAGCCTTAGCATTAGATCCAGAATCTGTATATGGTTTATATCGAACGGATCAAGATTTATATGAAAAGAATCAAACTGTATTAGCTGCGGTTAGTAAAATAGCTGACCCCCAATTTAAAACAGGTACATTTGAAACGGATCAAATGTTTTTAGAGTCATGTATTGGAAATATCATCTTAGAAGGGATTTACTTTTATTCAGCATTTTTAATTTTTTATGTTTTACGACGTAACAATAAAATGCCAGGTAGTGCTGAAATGATCCAATTTATTAATCGTGATGAGGATATGCATTTACAGTTATTTATTAAAATATCCAATACTATTAAAGAAGAACAGCCCGAACTATGGACCCCTGAATTTCAAGCTCAAATTCGCCAAAATGTAGTTGATGCTGTTTCAATGGAATATCAATGGGGTGCGGCGTGTATTGGATCTGGAATTTTAGGATTAACACCAGCTGATTTAAAAGAATATCTTCAATTTGTAGGTGATATGCGGTTATTGGCCTTAGGGTTAGAAAAAGAATGGAACTCTAAAAACCCATTCCCTTGGATTGATGAGTTTACGCAAGGTTCAATGATTGAAGTTAACTTCTTTGAAGGTACAGTTCGTGAATACCAAACGGGAACCTTAGAATGGGAATAACTTGATCGCTTAATCGCGTCACTTTCTTATCAATTGAAACGTAAAAAAACGCCCTAAATTGGGCGTTTTTTGATTCACTATACCGCTTTTGACACCCATTAAATTTATTACTTTTTAATACACCATAAAAATTCAATATATTTAATTGCAACTTTTCGCTAAAATAACCGATAATAAAGTAAACGAAATAAATTACATTTTTTTTTAAAATAAATTAAAAGAGTCTACGCGACACATTCATACCACCGGGCAAGGGGTTTTGAATTCGTCACTACCGATGATGTAAATTTTTCTTACATTAGTAATCGGATGGACTCCTTTTAAAAAAAGGAGAATTATTATGCTAGCAATACAATCAATGAAAGGAGGACCACAACCCCCAGTAGTACATTCACACATGCAAGAAAAACCAAGAACATCAATACAGCCACGTACACCTAGATTTCATACACCTCCGCGTGGTAATATGCCATATCAATTTGCCTCATTTCGAATAACATCACAATTAAAACCAGAAAACAAAAAAAAAGAAGAAGCAATACAAGCAGAAATAAAAAGAGAGACAGATTTACAACAATTTACACTAAACTTCTATGATACTGTGAAAAAAGCTTTGAGTTTACCGCAGATTACAGAGGCGAACGCTCTGTCTTATATTGTTAAATTAAACGTATTAAATAAAAATTATGAATTGATGAGGAAAAATTACTTCACGAATTCAGATAATCATCAATTTCAAGGCAATACTGATCAAGAAAAATGGATAGAGTTTCTGGAAGAATTATATATGACATCCTCTAATCAGATTTTAGTTTTCAAAAGATTTCTTCATAAATTAGTAGAGTTGAAATTAAAAGAAACTTTGAATGATCTTAAGCTTCAGTATAACAGTGATTCATTAAATCAAATGACAATGAAGGATATCACGCCCTATATTGAAAACTTAACTCAATTATTGAACCAATATGCTTTGCATCAAGAGCAAGATCAAGGCAATAATAAGAATTTGCATCAAGTAATACTAGTGAATGAAGCCAACTATTTTATTACCCATTTGAAAAAATTGAGATCTAACATGAAAAATAAAATACAAGAACAAACAGCTGCGCTTGTAGGTGAAATAGAAGAAGTTGATCCATACGAACCAGCTCCTGCACTTTCTGAACTAGAAAACCTAATGATTCCCAACGAATCATTTAAGAAGGTATTAAACAATTTAAAAAATGACATCGAAGACAGGATTACTTTATATCAAGAAGACAAAATTAATGGACTTTATGCATTTATGTGCATAAGAAATCTAATTATGAAACTTCCAAATATCGAAAAGGATTCTCGAGCCGGTGACTTTTCTAACGACATAAATAAATTGTATGATAGAAGTGCTAATTTTGACTCTGAAATCAAAATTGATTTCTATAGGCAAGTTGAAAACCTAGAAGAAAATTTTAAAAACGACGATGGTTCAGCTCTCTTCAATGAGTCTCAAATTGAAGAGATAATAGCTTTAAAAAACCAAATTTCACATTATAGAATGTATGATATTTATCCTAACAATAAAAAACATCTAGAAGGGGCCTGGAACAAATTGGGTATGATTAATGTAGTTATCACAAAAAAATTACTAACACTTTTAAGGCTGTCTATTAATAACAAGAAATTACAAAAGAAAATGGAAAATTTACCTTATAAAATTCAAGAATATTATTTTGAACTATATCAACAATTTATAACGGATCTAGAAAGTAAACAGGCTATTAGAGAGGATTTATTACCACAACATAATTGGAATATAAATTTTTTCAAACGTCTTTTAAAGGAAAATGCAGAAAAGTAAGATAAAATATAGCAGTCTATAGAAACTATTTCGAATAACCTAATTAACTCAACTCATTTATTAAGAAATAGGAAAAGTGGAAATAAGAAACGTAGAAATATTACAGAACTAAATAGATTGAAAGAAAACATTATTCGGCTAAGAAACGATTGCAAAACTTATATAAGAGAACTAGATCATCGTCATCTATTCGGCGATCAACAAGAATCCATGTCAAAAATGCTTACAGAGCTCGATGAGCTTATTGCGCATTTCTCTTACTTATATCCTCCATCTACGTAATAATTTAATCATCTGATGGTCTAATCATTTTTACGCCAACGCCAGCACAACCAGAAATGGCACTGGTTTTTAAAATTTTAACGTTAATCTGAGTCACTGAAAACTCTGATAAGAGTGTTGTACAAATTGTTTCAGCTAAGTGCTCTACCAAGTGATAATGTTTTTGCCTTACAATGGCAATGATGCTTTGGTAAACCTGACTATAACATAATGTGTCTGCATATTGATCGCTTTGGCCTGCTTTTTGAAGACTAATACTTAACTGCACGTCAATGGTGATAGGCTGCGCTTTTGCATGTTCATAATCATGAATCCCAATAAAAGCATCTGTTTGAATCTGCTCTAAAATAATTTGATCACTCATACTAGTTATATGCTATAGTATTGTTTAATGACTTTACAAGATAAAATTGCCTTAGTCACTGGTGCCAGTCGTGGTATTGGGAAAGCAACTGTATCCTTATTACGAGAGAATGGTGCCACTGTGATTGGCTGTAGTCGTGGTTCCGATACTGACTTTTGCTGTGATGTCAGTTCTTCAAAAGACGTCCATGCCTTGTTTGAACATATTAAAACCCATTACGGACAACTTGATATTTTAGTTAATAATGCCGCCATGATTAAACCCGGCCCCATTACCAGCCAACCTTTATCCGAATGGGACGACCATTATCAAACCAATGTCCGTGGCCTGGTCCATTGCTGTCAACATGCCTTTCAACTCATGGCCCCTAACGGTGGCTGCATTGTTAATGTTAGTTCTTTAGCGGGGTTTCAAGGTGCTGAAAAGTTCCCTGGTTTTTCAGCCTATGTTGCTTCTAAAAGCGCCGTGACAGGGTTAACCGAAGCGTTGGCTGTCGAAGGTAAACCGCTCGGTATCCGGGTGAATGCCATTGCTCCTGGCGCCGTCAACACGCAAATGTTAAAGGGAATTGCCCCTGACTTAAAAACAACGACCGAACCCGAAGATATCGCCCAGCTTATTTTAGGTCTAGTTCATCCGTTGCAATCAAAATCTCTCAATGGTACTATTTTACCGGTGTATTCTAATGAGTAAAGTATATTTAACTCGTCGTATTGTATTTGCAGCATCTCATCGATTACATTCGCCTCAATTAAGTGATGAAGAAAATGTTCATATCTTTGATAAATGTAACTATATTCATGGCCATGGCCATAATTATATTCTTTTTGTAACCATTGCAGGTATTCCAGACCCCATTACTGGGATGATCATCAACTTGGTCGAGTTCAAAGAATGCCTTTCTCGTACTATTATGGACAAAGTGGATCATAAAAACCTTAACCTTGATATTGATGAATTTAAAACCCTTAATCCTACCGTTGAAAACATGGTCATTG
>CAXFGY010000058.1:0-8932 GCA_964002605.1 uncultured Candidatus Marinamargulisbacteria bacterium | reverse complement strand
TAAATTATACAAGCTTTCATCTATGATTTTTATTCTATTTTCAATATCGGCTGTATTTGGTGTTATTGGAATAACTTTACTAGTAGTATTTTTTTTTTTTCGTTCAAAAAATTTAGATTGACTTATCCGATTCTTCGTTTCATTAGAAGCTTTAAAAGCGTTAGTTATTTTTAAATTTAAAATATTCCAAGTCATTTTTAGTATGTTTTTTTATAGAAAAATTTTTTTTAATAATAAAAGTTAAAATAGTTAAAGTAATAATTGTTTTCTTATAGTGTCAAAATATTTAAAATATTTTGAGATTTGTTTCTTAATTACAAGTATTAATGCTTAATATTTAAGCATTGTTTTTTTTACTCTGAATCAATTAAGTGTCATGTTATACTAGTGAAATATCGATGGAAAGTACAGAAAATAATATCATGATAAATGAGTTTCAAGACGATAGTGATCGCATGATTTCGAGTCAGAAAAAAGAAGAAGATACAAAAGAAGGGAGTTTAAGGCCCCAAAAACTCACTGATTTTATTGGTCAAGATCAATTGAAGAAAAATTTATCAGTCTACATTGGGGCAGCCAAACAACGTAATGAAAATTTAGAACATTTGTTATTTTATGGTCCACCTGGGTTGGGAAAAACAACACTGGCTTCAATTGTATCTCATGAAATGAATGTAAATATTAAAATTACGTCAGGCCCTGCCATTGAACGGCCGGGTGATTTAGCGGCAATTTTAACCAATCTTCAAGAAGGCGACATTTTATTTATCGATGAAATTCATCGACTTAACCGATCGGTAGAAGAGGTTTTGTATCCTGCAATGGAAGATTTTGAATTAGATATTATTATTGGGAAGGGACCGTCAGCGCGATCGATCCGGATTGATGTCGCATCATTTACTTTAATTGGAGCAACAACACGATTAGGACTATTATCATCGCCCTTACGAGATCGGTTTGGGATTATTGAGCGGCTTGAATTTTATACGCCTGCCCATTTACAGACAATTATTAGCCGGGCAGCAGACATTTTAAATTGTACAATTAATGAAGGGGCTGCCAATGAAATTGCCTTACGTTCCAGAGGGACACCACGGATTGCCAATCGATTATTAAAGCGAGTGCGCGATTGGTCACAGGTGGAAGACCAGGCGAGCATTACCCCAGAAAGCATCCAAACGGCATTAATGGCGTTAGGCATTGACTCGTTAGGGTTAGATCAGTTGGACCATAAATATTTGCAGACATTAATCACTAAGTTTAAGGGCGGACCTGTGGGTGTGGATACCATAGCCGCGAGCATAGCTGAGGAAACCGAATCGTTAGAAGATGTTGTCGAACCGTATTTGTTACAATTAGGGTTTATTGAGCGGACATCAAGAGGCCGAATGGCCACTGCAATGGCCTGTCAGCATTTGGGCTTAACACAATATAGCCGTAGCGATAGTCGGCAAAATACGTTATTTTAATATGGTATGAAAGAGGAGAAAAAAATGAGAAAGGCAGTGATTAAACGTGAGACATCAGAAACAAAGATTTCCTTAAACTTTGTCATTGATGGACAAGGAAAACGTAAAATAAAAACGAGTATTCCATTTTTTGATCATATGTTAGATTTATTTACGAAGCAGGGGCAGTTTGATCTAACAGTAACAGCTAAAGGGGATCTTGATATTGATGCGCATCATACAGTAGAAGATGTCGGTATTTGTTTGGGATTAGCGATTAAGGAGTCATTAGGAGATTGTAAAGGGATACAACGATATGCGTCAGGCTTAATTCCAATGGATGAAGCCCTCTGTCAGATGGCCATTGATATTTGTAACCGACCGACATTAGTGATTAATAGTGATTTGCCAAAAACTAAAGTAGGTGAATTTGATGTGGAGTTAGTAGAAGAGTTTTTTAATGCCTTAGTTAATAATGCTAGAATATCACTTCATATTGATATATTGAGAGGCAATAATATTCATCACATCGTTGAAAGTATTTTTAAAGCATTTGGAGTCATTTTAGATCAAGCCAGTCGAGTAACTGGTAATACGATTCCTTCAACAAAGGGAAAGTTATAGTTTAGTTTGAATTGAAGCTAAAAAGTGATAACAAGAATATAAGTGTTTCATTTATGCGTATTAAGTTTAAATAAAGATATTTTCAATTGTGTTATAAAAAGTGAACAAGAAAGTGTAGATAGCACTTTTTAGAAAGTTAAAAGACAACGTATTAAATATAATTCTTTAGAAAAAAAAGATAAGTTGATATAATATGTTGGGTACTAAAATGATAAAGAAAAATAAAAAAAATAAAAATAATAAAAATAATAAAAATAAAAATGAATGGCGTAATTTAATATGGTATATGTTAGTTGCGATGATGGCTATATCAGTGATCACAACGTATGTTTATGAGCCTAAAGGACCAACAAAAATTCCATTTTCAGAGTTTTTAGCTGAATTAAATAGTAGTCAGCTGAAAGAAATTACAATTTATACGGCAGACAATAAAGTAGTCGGTCAAAAAAACAATGGAGAAAAATTAACTGCTTTTTATATTGATTACCCTGAATTTGTAAATGAAATACGCGAACAAAATGTGAACCTTAAAGTTAATCCAAGCGATTCAGGATGGGCAATGGGTTTATTTATGCAGGCATTTTTACCGTTTATTTTAATTGCATTATTATGGTTTTTTATTTTTAGACAAGCAAAAGGAATGAATAGTCAAGCCATGTCTTTTGGCAAAACCAAAGCATCGCCTTGGCGAAAAGATAATCAAACCAAAACAAAGTCATTTAAAGATGTCGCAGGTGCAGATGAAGCGATTGAAGAGGTAAAAGAAATTGTGGATTATTTAAAATCTCCAGAAAAATATCGTGAAATAGGCGCAAAAATTCCTAAAGGGGTGTTATTGATGGGGCCTCCAGGAACCGGAAAAACATTATTAGCAAAGGCAATTGCAGGAGAAGCAGATGTGCCTTTTTTTGGATTATCTGGCTCGGAGTTTGTGGAGATGTTTGTTGGTGTTGGTGCGTCTCGAGTGCGAGATTTATTTATGCAAGCCAAAAAAAATCAACCTTGTTTGATTTTTATTGATGAGTTAGATGCGGTAGGACGACACCGTGGTGCTGGATTAGGAGGGGGGCATGATGAAAGAGAGCAGACATTAAATCAGTTGTTGGTTGAAATGGATGGTTTTGACGAAACAGAAACAATTATAGTTATAGCGGCAACAAATCGTCCAGACATATTAGATCCAGCGTTATTACGTCCAGGACGTTTTGATCGGCAAGTAGTCGTTGATAAGCCAGATGTTAAAGGGCGTAAGGAAATCCTTAAAGTTCATATAAAAGATAAAAAAATGACTCAAAATACTGATATCGAGGTGATTGCAAAACGTACGCCAGGATTTACAGGGGCTGATTTAGCAAACTTAATTAATGAAGGGGCATTATTAGCAGCACGAAACGGTAAGAAAAAAGTGTCATTAACAGAGTTAGAAGAAGCCACAGATCGAGTAATGGCAGGGCCACAACGAAAATCACGAGTGATGTCAGAGAAAGAACGTAAAACAGTTGCATACCATGAATTAGGCCATGCAATTGTAGCGATGGAAGTCGCAGACTCAGATCCTGTCCACAAAATTAGTATTTTGCCTCGTGGAATGGCATTAGGGTATACATTGCAATTACCAATTGAAGATAAATATTTGGTGTCAAAAACTGAAATTGAATCACAAATTAAAATATTAATGGGTGGTCGAATTGCTGAAGAAATAATTTTTTCTGAAATTACTTCTGGGGCATCTAATGATATTGAAAAAGCAACACAATTAGCGAGGAATTATATTTGTAAGTTTGGGATGAATACCAAGTTAGGTACACGTCAATATGGTCGTGACCAATCTCAAGTTTTTTTAGGCAAGTCATATAGTAATCATACACAAGACTTTTCAGATCAAACTTCGGCACTTATTGATCAAGAAATTCAAAAGTTAATTGATCAGTGTTATCAGGAGTCAACCAAAATATTAAAAACAAATATTAAAAAATTAAATTTATTATCAGAGTACATTTTAGACAAAGAAATAATAGATGGTGAAGAATTTAAAAAATTATACGAATTATCAGAAGTAGATTTAAAAAAAAATCTAGCTAATAATGTTAAATAGTATTAAACTAACAGCAGTATAAAGAGTATCGGGGTGTGGCGCAGCCTGGTAGCGCACTAGTATGGGGTACTAGGGGGCGCTGGTTCAAATCCAGTCACCCCGACCAGTAATAAAGTAGGTCATTAATGATAATAACAAGTAACAGTAATTATTATTCTTTTATTATTATGTTTCCAAATGGTAAAAAAAGTATATCATTAAGAATTTCACAAATGACGTTTTGGATTGCAATACTAATTTTAGTGATAGCAATGTTGTCACTGAGTGTAGGCTTATATTTTACTTCAACAGCAACTTATAAAAGTCAAGCATATTCAAAGTTGGAAGCTGACAATAAAGCATTAAAAAATTCACTTGCATTAATTAATACCAATTTAGATCAGTTGCAAACACAATATACAAAAATTATTGATAAAGAAGATGAATTAAAATTATTATTAGGGGATGTTAAAATGAAGCGACGATCGTATCGCCAAAAAAAAAAAATTAAAAAAAAAATAACAAAAATTAATAAAGACTATAATAATATAACTCAAATAGAGTCAAACCCAGTCAATGCAACACAGTTAAAAATCAACTTTTTAAGAGAAAGAATTGCAAAAAATGATCAAGTATATCGCTTTTTCCTAGAAAAAACATATCGACTTAAGGATCGATTTGCATCCACCCCTTCTATTCGGCCTATTTATGGTCGAATTCAGTCAGGCTATGGTATGCGTTATCATCCCATCCATCGTCGAAAAAAATTACACAGAGGTATAGACTTTGCATCTTGGACAGGCGCACCGATTCAAGCGACTGCAGATGGTATTATTGAATACGCAGGCTGGTCTGGTAGTTTTGGATTTGTTATCGTTATTGATCATGATTATGGCTATCGTACAATTTATGCACATTGTTCTCAATTATTAGTGGAGCAAGGAACAACTGTAAAAAAAGGACAAATTATTGCTCAAGTTGGAACCACAGGGATTTCAACAGGGTCTCATTTACACTACGAAGTTAAAAAATGGAGAAAAGCAGTTAACCCAGTAGCATATTTAGATATTGATATGTTTGAAGCAAGTAAGAAAATATGGTAGAACATATAGTATGAATAAATCAAAGAAATTTAATAAAGAACTTATTAATACAGTAGTAAGTGAAGAGTCGACAGTAAAGGGCTCAATACATACGCAACGTTCAGTTCGTGTTGAAGGACGCTATGAGGGCGAAATTAATGCAGCAGGTGAAATTTATATCGGAATTAATAGTATAGTGAAGGCTAATATTGTAGGAAACAATATTACTGTTGCTGGTGAGTTTATTGGAGAGATAGAAGCGATACAGGGGTTACAAGTGTTAAGTACTGGTAAAGTATATGGGAATATTAAAGCGGAAAAGTTGATTATTGAAGAAGGGGGTATTTATAAAGGACATGTCAATATGGATGAGTTAACTTATGATCCGATTAAACCAGACCCAGCAATTGGAGATGTGGGATTACAACCCAGTTAGGCACTATTTTTGTCTGTGCAACACCGATAGGTAATTTAGAAGACTGTAGCTTTCGGTTAATTGATACTTTAAATTCTGTTGCGATTATTGCAGCAGAAGATACACGCGTTACGCAGATATTACTCAAGAAATTTAAGATTAAAACACCGATAGTATCACTTCAAAAATTCAATGAAATGCAACGGTGTAAGACATTACTTAAACGATTAATCGCGGGAGATAATATTGCGATAGTTAGTGATGCAGGGACACCCAATATTTGTGATCCAGGAGCCTACATTATTACTTTTATGAAGCAATATGATATCCCAATCGTGCCAATTCCAGGGCCATCATCAGTAACCACTTTATTATCAGTATCTGGGTTTTTAGCTAATCAATTTTATTTTGGAGGGTTTTTTCCTAAAACAGTGACTGATTATGAGACAAAAGTGATACCGCTAGTCGATTTAGGTTGCCTACTAGTATTTTTTGAAACAGCTAAGCGCTTAGGGAAAACGTTAGATCGAATCAAGATTGATTATCCCGATACAATGATCGTCATTGGTAAAGAGTTAACCAAACCATTTGAAACAATTATAGAGGGGAATATAAAAACGGTAATCGAGCAGTTAATAGAGATCCCGTTAAAAGGCGAGTTTTGTTTAATTTTACAGTTACAAAATCATCAAGCAGAATGTGATAATGATCAAACATGGCTTGAAACATTTAAATCTCAGCAATTAACAGTTAAGCAGGCAATTGGAATGGGCGAAAAGCTGGGTATTGCCAAAAATAAAATTAAAAATTTTTATTATAACGTAGATAAAGTGGGTGCAAAACATGATTGATACTCATGCGCATGTCGATCTATGTGAACGATCCATTCAGGAGATCGTTGATAATGCAGCGAATGCAGGGGTAACCCATATCATCAATGTGGCGCTTAATTTGGAGACTGCGGAAATAGGCTTGAAAACCCATGAGAAATATCCTCATATTTATCCGACAGTGGGTTTATATCCTGGTGAAGATTATACAGAAGACACATGGCATCAGCTAGAGAAAATGGTTCAATCAGGACGGTTTGTTGCCATAGGCGAAATGGGGTTAGATTATTTTAAGATGAGAACATCAAAAATCCATCAACAAACGGCATTGATTAAACAGTTAGAACTTGCGCGTGATTATGATATGCCTGTGATTATTCATAATCGCCATTCTGAGTCAGATATGGCTGACATTGTGACTCAGTTTCCGACAGTTAAAAAGGTATTTCATTGTTTTGGGAGTCATATCGACTTTATTAAGCAAGTTGATACACCTCTAACATACTATTCATTTACAGGGACTGTGACTTATGCAAAAAAAGGCAAGACGATTTCAGCCGTTCAACAGATTCCTTTAGAAAGAATAATGCTTGAAACAGATTGTCCCTATTTAACACCGATAGCGTATAAGGGAGATGAAAATCAGCCCGCTTATGTGAGTGAAATTGCCAAACGAATTGCTGATATAAAAGGAGTCGATATAGCAACGGTGATTCAGGAAACGACACAAACAGCATCTTCTTTTTTTAAGATTTAAAATACAACAGAGAATATCAGTATATTTTATTGCAACATTTCTCCAAAAAAATCGATAATATAGCAAAGCAGTAATTTAAACTGCTTAAAATAAATCAATTTAAAAGGAGTTTTTAAAATGTATGGAGTAGCAAGATTCCTTGCAGTATCAGTGTTAGGCTAAATTCAAAGTAACTCAGTTACCAATAATGGCCCATTTTTTCAAGTTTTACCAGAAGAAGAATATGCAAGAAAAGCAGCAGAAGAATTAAACAGGTTGCGTCTTGAAGCTACGCGTATGAATGATGTAAATAAAGCAATTATTGAAGTACTAGGCTATCAAAAAAAACAAGAAAACAATAAAGTAATAGAACAATAATTAAATGAGGTTGAAATTGATTTAGAACAATCTATGGACAAACATTTTAAACTAGAATTACCTGAATATGTTGTACATGAAATGTTTAAATTAGAAACTAGAGAGCTTTATAATTATTTAACTCCATTTGATTTAAAACAAATACGTTTAAAGACTGAAACATACGCTATAATTAATAATCCGTATATGAAAGCCAATGCATTAAATGAAACAAATAAGATTTGCTCTCAGATAGAACAGATTCTAACATTAAATATAAGTGATGAGGAAAAAGTTAAAACATTGAATATACTGCGATTTGATGAGAACAACAATCCTCCTTTAAGTTATTTGATATTAAAAGAAAGATCATTAGAAAAAACAGTTGAAGGCGTAAACGAAAATGTTCTTATTCAGTTATTAGCGCTAAGAAATCGTCACAAAGATCAAACAAGTCCATTCGAAGAATTAGTAAAGAAGATAAAAAGTTCAAATCCCTATGCTAAACAGCAATTAAAACTTTTGGAGGACAAATTCAATGCTCAATCTAATGAATTACAATTTAATGAATATTATAAAGCGCTTTATGATGCAGTAGTTAAGGTGAGAGGTAAATACAATATAGAAGAATATTATCTCACTCACCTGTCGATTCGTTCTCTAATATTGGGCGCACCAACAGATAAAATGTTAAGACTTGGAGAACAAACTAAACGTGAAAAATATAAATCACAAGAGCTAGATTTCTTATGTAAAAAAATTAAGGGAAACACAATTAGTCTATCCAACAATGACTTGACCATTGATTCAATAGAGAAAATCGTTGAGAATTTTTCAGAGTTATTAGTAGGGTTGCTAGAAGAGGGGTCTCCAAAAGCACAAGAAAAATTAAATCAACTTTCACCAGCAATAAGTAAATTTACAATAAGTGATCGACAATTTACACCGGCAGAGCAAGAGTTACTTATTAATCTATATAAAAACGGACATATTACACCTGAAGATGCAGATAAAAATGAAGTTATTAAGCACTATAAAGAGGGGATGCAGGATATCGCACGTCATCAGGAGCATCAACAATTACAAGCTGAGAAAGAAAAATTAGAAGTTGTGAAAGCAGAATTACAAGCTGAGGGAGAAGCACTAGAATCTAAGCAAAGAGCATTAGAGGAAAAGGAAGACCATTTTAAAGAAGTGGTTAACGCAGAGGTTGAAAAAAAGCTTGAATTTTTGATAAAACGACAAGAAAATTGAAAAATTATAAATAAACCAAATTAAATAGAGTTTTAACAAATTTTTATCAATTAAATTTAATTTATTAATTTTGTGGGTGTTAACTAGACACCATGACTGTAACCGGACCATC
>CAXFGY010000057.1:0-9010 GCA_964002605.1 uncultured Candidatus Marinamargulisbacteria bacterium | reverse complement strand
AATTTATTTGTCATATTTTAATTATCGTCTTTAGTTTTAAAAAATTGCAAAAAATTAAATTGATATTTCTTGATTTATAATAAGGATCTAATAATTACTCTTTTCTAAACACCAAAAAACGTAGTGGAAAGATAATAAGACATCTATTAAATAAGCTGCTAATAAAAGTAACGCTTGGAAATACGACTACATTAACGAATTCGGATGTTATAGAAAATATAATCAAAATAATTCAGTCTGATTTCAAGACATTTTAGTATCAAGTTTCTTATAGCAACCAAGCATAAAAATACAATCACGTAAAATTTGTATATTGTTTTCATGAGAAATTTTATCTAGATGACCAAGAAAATCTTCATATTCAAATTTTGGAAACAAGCGGTTAAATTCTTCTTGTATAATATTTTTTTGTTCTATAGATATACTATTATTTGACTCATTGGGACTGTCGCAAAATAGAAAAATTCGATCGATTGTGATGTCGCTAAAGGGTTAAGACTTGCAATTTATCGCCTGAGGCGGTGGTGCGGAGCACCATAACGAAGGTGAAAATTGTGAAAATTAGGCATTTCGCAACAGAACCATCTTCTAGCAAGCTCAGTTCTTTGTCTGCGATAGGCATAAAAAACTGTACTCCTACTTGATACATTGGGCCCTTATCTTTACGTATTTCTTCAGAAACATCGTCTTCATAATCCCAATAGGAATAGTTATAATCCGTTCCATAGGATACTCGAGTATTGAGTCTTAGCTGAGGTAGATTTTTATTTCTTTGTTTCTTCGGGTTTAACTTTTGTAAATCAACACTATTTTTTTAAATCTTTAAAGCAGTACTATTGTCCTTTTCTTTTTCTAAAGCGGTTATCTCTTGTTTTAGAATAGAATTGGTTTTTTTAAAAAATAAACCAAAATTTAGGCTTGAACTTTTATTATGATTTATAAGGGCTAGCAATTCATACTGAACATCTAAAATTTTATTTTCTAATTGATACAAATGATCTATTGTTTCATTTAAGCTGATTTTTAAGCTAATTAGATCAGAATTTGCTTGATTATCCAAGGAAGACTTTAAAGCAATATATTTAATTTAAATTTATTTAGTGCTATATCGCGACAAAAAGTCAGTTAAAAATAGTCAAATAATGATGAATCTATTATAATTAAATATTATGGAAAGCAATAAACTTATTGGACTAGTAGGAACTAATGGATCTGGAAAATCAACTGTTTGTCAAATTTTAAAAGAGAAAAAATTTTTAGTGATTTCACTATCTGACTATGTTCGGGAAGCAGTAAGCCAACAATCACTTCCTCAAACTCGTGAAAATCTAATCAAAACAGCCAATCAACTTAAAAAAGAAAATGGCCAAGATTTTTTAGCAAAGAAAGCATTTTCACTTTTTAGCCAAAAAAACACTGGCAATACTGTTTTTGATAGTGTTCGCAATGAACTTGAAGTGGCGTACCTTAAATCAAAAAATGTTATCTTTTGGTGTATTGATGCTGGGATAGAAAAACGCTTTGAACGGATTCAACAACGGCAACGTGCATCCGATATGATCGACTTTAATACGTTTGTGGAACATGATCGCCTAGAAATGACAGGGGCAAGTTCAGGGCAAAATATTGAGCAAGCCATTTCATTGTGTAATTATAAAATTAATAATGATGGGTCTATCACTGATTTAAAGAATGAAATTGAAAAATTACTTAGTTATCCATTATGGAATAATGGTGTAGCCAATGCCCAGGCTCTCATTTAAAGGCGGCGTTCCTTTAAAAGGAGAAGTCCGTGCGTCTGGTGCCAAGAATGCGGCATTACCCCTCTTAGCCGCAACGATTATGATGTCAGGTAAATCATCCTTTACGAATATCCCTCAGCTTGAAGACATTCGAATTATGATCCAAATGTTAAATAGCTTGGATATTCACTCTGAATATACTGAAAACAATCAACTTACTATCCGCAATACTAATAAAGTTAGACATATTGCACCCTATGAATTTGTAACTGCAATGCGTGCTTCTTTTTTTGTTGCCGGGCCTATTTTAGCTAAAACAGGCTTTGCTAAAATTCCCTTGCCAGGTGGCTGCTTGATTGGAAAGCGCCCTGTTGATATCCATATCGATGGATTCAAAGCGCTAGGCGCTTCAGTTAAACTTGAACATGGGTTTGTTAGATTATCTGCGTCTCAATTAATTGGCACCACTATTTCTCTACCATTTCCATCAGTTGGTGCGACTGAAAATATTATGATGGCTGCTTGTCTTGCCAAAGGGACAACGACACTCAAAAATGCCGCTCAAGAACCAGAAATTGATGATTTAATTCGTTTACTTACCCTAGCGGGTGCAAAAATTAATGGTGCCGGTACATCAACGCTAATCATTGAAGGGGTATCCCACTTAACTGCAGTAACTGACTACACTGTGATTGCCGATCGAATTGAAGTGGGCACTTTACTGATTGCTAGTGCCATTACTGCTGGAGATATTACGGTCACTAATGTATGCCCCAATCATATTCAATCCCTTTTAAATGTATTAGAAGACTGTGGCTGCAAATTAACAACAACACCAAATTCAGTCCGCTGTTGTGGGCCTAAAACCATTGCCCCTGTCCATATTAAAACAGAACCTTTCCCTGGTTTTCCCACTGATATGCAGGCACAATTGATGGCATTATTAACTATTGCAAATGGAACAAGTACCATTGAAGAAGCGATTTTTGAAAATCGCTTTATGCATGTTCCTGAACTTAACCGTATGGGTGCTAACATTAATATTTTAGATGGTATTGCTAGTATTAATGGCGTAGCAGAGCTATCTGGCGCTGAAGTAAAGATCACCGATCTTCGTGCAGGAGCAGCATTAATATTGGCTGGTTTAGCTGCAAAAAACACGACTACTGTTCATGGCTTAAAACATCTTTATCGTGGTTATGATCAACTCCCCCAAAAACTAGCTTCATTAGGCGCATGTATTACTGTGTAATCATAAAATGAAAATTGAATACGCTTACTATAGTGGTATCGGTAATACATTTATTTTAATTAATGGTTTATCTAAACAATTAGATACTCGCCATATTAGCCAACTCAGTTCTCGATTATGTAACGCAAAGTCAGGTATTGGTGCAGATGGTCTAATTATTGCCAGTCCGTCTAATCTGGCTGATATTAAAATGGTTATTTTTAATGCCGATGGCTCTATTCCTGAAATGTGTGGTAATGGCATTCGTTGTCTTGCACGTTTTGCTATTGATCAACAGCTGATCCATAAGCAAGAATTTATAATTGAAACTGGCGCAGGAAATCGTTCTATTACAATTAATAACAACAATACTATTTCTGTTGATATGGGCCCTCCCATTCTTCAAAGATCCCTTATTCCGATGACGGGACCTGATAGTCCAACTGTTATTAATCATCCCATTACTATTGATCATGACCATTATACCTTCACTGCCGTTTCATTAGGAAACCCTCATGCAGTTATCTTTGATCAGCCACTAAAATCGCTTGAATTAAATAAAATTGGCCCTTTAATTGAAAAGCTTCCCTTATTTCCTAATCGTATTAATGTTGAATTTGCGCAAGTCACGACACCTAATGATGCCACTGTACGTGTCTGGGAACGGGGTGTCGGAGAAACACAAGCGTGTGGCACAGGGGCCTGCGCTGTTGTTGTTGCTGGTGTTCTTACCCAAAAACTCCATCGAGATGTTACTATTACGCTTCCTGGTGGGCCGCTTCAAATTCAATGGTCTGAAGTAACGAATCACGTTTTAATGACAGGTGATGCCACTTATATAAAAGCGGGTACATTTTCAGTGTAACATTATGAATATTTTATTAGTCGGCTATTATGGCTTTGATAATTTTGGTGATGAATGGTTATGTCGTCAAACTCAAAAATTAATTCACTCTACTTTACCTTCTTGTCATATTAAAATTGCCGTTTTACGCCCCAATTCATTACTCCATGTCAAACGGAATTCTATCACTGAAATGTTTACTGCAATCCTATGGGCTGATCAGATAATATTTGGTGGAGGCGGTATTTTTCAAAATCAAACCTCTCGGTTAAGTCCTTTTTACTATGCTGCAATTATGGTTACGGCCTTTTTGTTTCGACGTCCTTATGGCTTAATAGGACACTCTATTGGTCCATTATCGGGTATAATGACGACCTGGTTCATTAAACTTCTTCTCAAACGTACGTCTTTATGTACGTTGCGTCATCCTTCTATACTTGTGCCCACAGCGATTATTTCTCCTGACTTAAGCTACTATAATGCCTCTTTTTTACCGCATGGGACTTCAACTGGAAAAGTTGCAATTTGCTTTCGGCAAAATTGGATCACTCCTGAGCTTTCTACGTTTCTTCAATCCTACCCAGTATCTATTAGCTTAATTTGTCAGGATCAACAGGATCTTCATTATCAAAAGGTGATTGCCTTACCCCCTACGGATCTCCCCCAATTATCGCTGATCATTAGTATGCGCTACCATGCGTGTGTCTGGGCTAGCTTACATGGTGTTCCATTTATCGCCCTAGGAGATGACCCTAAACTTAATACCATTGCTACAAATTGCGGCCAATGTTATTTGCCCCTCAGCGAGGCCTACTTACTTTCTCAAAAAATTGATGACTATCGTATAAATTGGACCCATTATCAACAATTACTTGCTCAAACTATTCCACGGTTTATTTCCGAATTTAAACCCATCCAAGTTGCCTTATCCTCGACACTAAACGCATCATGAGTATTAAAACCATCGCATTACAAGACTACCCCATTGTCCATAGTACGGTAACTGATATTTGTAATCATATTCTTTTATTAATGAAAAAAAATAACTTTACGCATTTAACAACACTAAACCCTCAAATTTTGATGGGTTGTGAAGCAGACTCTAAATTAAAAAAATGGATTCTGGATTCTCATTTTATTTTACCAGATGGCATTGGCGTACAATGGGCGACGCAACGAATTACACGTCACTCTATTTCCTGTATTACGGGTGTTGCTTTGGTCCTAGAACTTCTTCAACGCGGCGGATTTTCATGTATGTTAATCGGTGCAACACCTTCATCGTATCATGATGCAATTAAAAAACTACCCTACTTATTTCCTAAAACATCCTTCTTACCTGGTTTTGATGGATTTTATCCAGAATCAAAATGGTCTAACCTTATTAATACGATATCTGAAAAAAAACCAGACTTAATTTTAGTTGGAATGGGATTTCCAAAACAAGAATATTTTTTACAACATTTATCTCAACATATTCATCATGGCATTGGTATTGGTATCGGTGGGGTCATTGATATTTTATCAGGTCATACTCGCTGGGCTCCCTCATGGATTCGATCTTTAAAACTAGAATGGCTTTATCGTGCATTACTGCAGCCCAGACGATTTAAAACATGGGGATTTATGATCCCGTTTATTCGTTGGACTATGCTTCAAAAAAAACACTTTATTTGACCCTCATAGACTATACCGTAGCAAATCAATGAACCCAATGGGGTTTAAATTCTCACTGAACTTTAGGAGACGTTTCTATTTGAATCGTACGTGTTGGAAATGCAAATGATATCCCCTGCGACTCCGCTAACTTTAAAAAGGAAATAAAAATATCATGACGATTCGATAACTCTGTTCCCCAATCTGGTACAGTCATAAAAAAGTACACCATAATATCTAATGATGACTCATTAAAGTTATTAAAATAAACATGAAACTCTGATGTTGTATCTGGATGATCTTGAATTAATTGTCGTATACCTTGGCAAAAAGTCTCCACTTTTTCTGCAGGGGTATTGTACAAAATCCCTAATTTAATTGATATACGTCGATATGATCTTACGCCTAAATTATCAATACTCGCAGTTAATAGTATTGAGTTAGGAACAGATATCAATGAATTATAAAAAGTCCTAACTTTAGTACTTCTAAACCCTAAATCTTCAACTGTTCCCTCAATATCATTAATTTTAACCCAATCCCCAATACTAAACGGACGATCTACTAATACCGTTAATGATCCAAATATATTAGCAATTGTTTCTTTAGCTGCCATTGCAACGGCAATACCGCCAATTCCTAACCCTGCTAAAATACTAGATAATGGTAAATTTAAAATTTCAGCAATAGAGACAAACCCAAATAATACGATAATCACTTTAAGTGTACGCGTTACTAAAGGCACAAATAAATCATCAAACTTTGTGACGGTTGTTTTCGCTTTTTCTTGTAAAACGGCAACTATCACATCACTACATCGCCAAGCCAGCCAAATAAATCCGATATAACTTATTATTTTGGATATAATAATAAACTCTGTAAACGCAATCATTGAAAAACCCAAACTAGAAATAATTAACAACGAAATCCACCCAATAAAAATAAAATTTAATGGATATTTTAGTTCGTTTTTATGTTTAACTACTTTTTTAGCTGTTGGAATGATTTTTAATATCAACTTTTGGATAATAGTAGTAATACTATTTGTAACAAAAACACTTAATAATATTCCTAAGATAGCAGCAATCAATACGCCTACATATTGCCATAACTCAATGCCAAATAATGTCATTGATGGTAATGATTCTGGAATTAGCCATACGATTAACTTGTTCATTAATTATTCCTTTATGATATGTCTATTACAGATTAATTTGAAATAAGTCGTCCTTTTTTAAATGTGTAAAACTCATATAATTGTATGCTAATAATGATGCTTAACGGTAATAATGCAGTCGTAAAATAAAATAAAGATGACTCTGTTACTGTTATATTAATCGTAACACCGGTCATTCCAATTGCAATAATATATGACCATGGGATGACATTGGTCAATACCATTACACCACATAAAGAAAGTATAAATATGATTGCTGCGAGTGGACTTAAAAAATAAAGTATCCCTAAGAATAATATGATCCAATCATGGTACCGAGGTTTAAATTTTTGTAATGGATTAAAAATATATCCCATTAATAAAATAATGAATGTAGTACTCATCATTAAGTCAGTATACATATAACTTTCAACAAATTTGGGGATCATTACCCCTTTGCAAAACTCTAAACTATATCCCAATGCAGTAATCCATGGGTCTTTGGCGAACTTAATCAAACATTGCTTTTGTTCAAGTTGTTGATCAATATAACGGTATTTGGAGTGAATCCATCTTAATACTGTAGGAAAATGGATCATACTGACTACAATAACAAGAATTAAACCTTCCATTAGTGATTCTATTTTTCTAATCCAAATGTAGAATGAAGAATTTGAAGTGCTTTTTGCGCATTTTGTTTATCAATTGCACATGACACTTTAATTTCACTCGTTGTAATTCTTAAAATATTAATACTGGAATCGCCTAATGCTTTGAACATTTTTGCTGCCACCCCTGGCTTAGAAAGCATCCCAACGCCAACAATTGAAACTTTAGCAATATCCGTAGTAATTAAAATATCTCTTGCGTTCATTTCTTTAGCTATTTCTTGTGTAACCGTTTTTGCTTTTTCTAATTCATCTTGTTGAATTGAAAAAGAAATATTATTAGCCTCTTGGTTTTCTACACTTTGAATAATCATATCTACATTAATATTATGTTTACCTAACTCTGAAAATAATTTACCCGCTGCGCCAGGATGATCTGGAACATCTAATACTGAAATAATCGCTTCTTCCGTATTAACTGTAATTCCAGTAACAGGTCTATTCACTTCCATTGTACTTAACTCCTTTACACGTGTCCCTTCACTGAGCTCAAAAGATGAACGCACATGAAGAATAATATTATTTTCTTTTGCACACTCTACAGCACGCGGATGCAACACTTTCGCACCTAATGAAGCAAGCTCTAGCATCTCATCATAAGACACCTCAGATAATTTTTTTGCATCCGTTACTTTTCTAGGGTCTGTTGTATATACACCATCAACATCGGTATATATTTCACACTCGGCACTTTCTAATGATGCGGCCAATACGACTGCTGACGTGTCTGACCCCCCACGACCTATTGTTGTTACATCATTGGCTTGATTAATGCCTTGAAACCCCGTAATAATGACAACCTTACCATGCGCTAACTCGGTTTTAATCCGATCTGTTTTTACATCTAAAATTTTAGCTTTGGCATGATATTGTTCCGTTAAAACCCCTGCTTGGGCTCCTGTTAAAGATATCGCTGGGTGTCCCATTTCAATTAATGTCATTGCCAGTAATGACGCCGATACCATTTCTCCTGTTGAAAGTAATGCATCATATTCTCGACTATTGGGTTGATTAGCAATTTCTTTTGTTAATTTAACTAGCGCATCAGTTGTATCCCCCATTGCAGATACCACCACAACAATATTATCATGCACTTTTTTTGCAGCAATAATCCGTTGAGCAACTACCTTTATGCGGTCAGTTGTTCCGACTGATGTTCCCCCAAACTTTTTAACAATGATGCTTCCTTTAATACTCATTATCATAACTATGCCGAAGCACATCTATTTTGTCAATGTGGGACCACCGCAAAATAGAAAAATCGACCGATTGCGATGTCACCAAAGGTCTAAGCTTTGTAATTTATCGCTTGAGGTGATGATGCAAAGTGACATAACAAAGGCAAGAATTGTGAGTATTAGTCATTTCGCGACAGCGCTTTAAAAACTTAAATACCACCATACACTACCGTTAACCAAAAATTCATTTTGTTGGGGGGTTAGTACTTGATGTTCTCTAAATGCTGCTTGAATTTTAATAGCTGCTGTTTCTTTTTTTACTAATTCTTCTGCTATCCTTGCTTCTTCTAATTGGTTGTTTGCTAATTTTTTTATTTCTTTTTGTTCAGCTTTTTCATTTGCAGCGTCTTGTAATAATTTTATTGCTTTTGAGATTGTTTCTGTTCCCCCTTCATTTGGTGTATTTACGCTTGCATTTGGTTGCATAATAATCTCCTTTAAATTTATTACTTATACTATATTTATCGACTATTTT
>CAXFGY010000056.1:0-9043 GCA_964002605.1 uncultured Candidatus Marinamargulisbacteria bacterium | reverse complement strand
TTATATTTTTTTTAATCTTACTACTTGCCAAAACATTTTCCTCAGTTCATACTATACGTCCCTCAACTAACTCCGGCAATATGCTTGCCCAAAAAATTAAAATAGAACCTTACACCATTAGGTTTAACAAAAAAACCACAAATTGGTATTTTTTTGAGTTCTTACTTAGCCCACAAACACAAGCACTATGGTGCCAAAATTGGTCTAAAAAATGTGTCTTTATTACCCTATCGCTTCCTGAATCACTCATTTCTCAAATAAACGCATCGATCCATTATGGATCCTTTAAAGATAACATTACACATCAACTAAAAACCATATTAATCGCACATGACATTACGATTATTGGAATTCAAATCAACAACACCTACCACTACCTTAACCACGATTGGATTATTAAAAAATTAAAGCAATTAATTACCTTTCTGATAATTATAAACATCGGATTAATACTTAGTCACTACCCTATTCGCAATAATCAAAAGAAACATCTGGAAAGACGCCAAGCACAACAACAACAATCTATTTTACAAAAAAAAACAGAGCTAAAATTAAGTCAAACCCATAATCAAAAAATACTTCAAAAATTTCATCAATACCTTTCCATTCCCAAATTATATATTCAATCATTAAATCTATATCCCGCTCAATTAGAGTTAACAGCAATCTATCAAACAAATAATGAACCGTCATTATTAACACAATTATGGCAAACAACAGACATTACTTCACAACACTATACAATTACGCCATTGAAAAACAACTGGAAAAAAATACACTATGTTTGGCAACTTCAAAAAGATGACTAATCAAACGATCATCCCAGCATTAAGAATATGGTCATTAATCACCATCATGATAATCATCATGAAACTCAAAATCAGTCATCATTTATACCACCAATTACACCTCCTAAAGCAATCCTCAAACGATCACGCAAAACAAAATTTAACCGTTGTTAAAACAACCTCGCAAACAAAAATACAAAAAAAAACCTTAACTTATTTCAAGACAAAACTCCCTAAATTAGATCAAACCCCATCTCAAAACACACTTCAATTAACACTATTACACCCTCAAAAAGACATCCCAAAAATATTACCCGTACTGCAAAATACACCTCAAAAGATTATTAGTATTGAATTTAATGCAAATTCAAAAACAATAGGACTACAATTTGATTAAAAAAATTATAATAATTCTGCTAATTAGTCTCCTTCAATCACAAACAACATCTGCAAACTCATCGTCAATAAAACCGATTTTCTTATATAATAATCAAGAAAATACACCTCAAGAAAATATCGCCACTGATGAAGTAAATACCGCTATTTTTCACTTTACAATCAACCATATTGACCTTCAAACCGCCACAACCCAATTAAACGCCTTATTTCCCAAACTAAAGATCATTCCATTAAATAACCACCAACTCATATCAGTAAAGACATCTTCACAAACTGCCCAAAAAATCACCAAAATATTAAAAAAATGGGACACCCCTCCAATACAAATTCGATTTTACACTCACATTTATGAAATTGCGACTGACTCACTGAAAAAAAGCCAAAATTTACTTTCTGGACTCAGTGCCCCCTTTACGATGGAATATAACATCATCGAAAATAAGCTATCGTCATTATCTCCACTAATCACACATTTACAACAGCTTGAAAGTAATGGCGAAGCCACACTGATTGCTCATCCAATGGTTGCAACAACATTACAAAAAGAAGCAGAAATAAGAATTGGTGATAAAATACCTTATGAATCAACTGCATCAAACGGTAATTTATTATCGGCTAGCATCACACAAATGGATACTGGTCTCCATATCAAAATTAAACCAACACAAATTAATAATACAGCCATCCACTCACAAGTTAATATCAAAATTGAAACGATTAAAGTCTGGAAACAATTAAACACAACTAAATTCCCAATTCTATCAAAACGCTGGGTCAAAACAACGGTATCATTAACCCATAAACAACCATTTATTATTGCTGGACTTACCCAAGAAAACAAAAAAAACAATCATACTCATCCGTCGCTATTTAATAAAATCCCTATACTAAAAGACATCGCATCCAAAAAAGAAATAACAACGACTAAAACCGATTTAGTAATTATTATTATTCCCGAAATTATACTGCCATCCCAAAATAGCTCCCTACTAAATTAATACACTTCCAAAAATTTAAAACCCTTCGTTTACGTCCCAAAACCAACTTACTAGAATTGACAGTGATTACAAATAAAGCTAAAATAACACTGTTCCTTTTGGGACATGATAAAGCTCTCGAAGCCCCCCCCCTATTCGAGAGCTTTTTCAAAAACGCCTTTAGTACTGCCTCATTTTCTTGATTTAAAATTAACCACTATAAGACTAAACTCAATCAATCAGTCTATTGATGCAAATTACTACTGATTATATTGTTTCTTAATTGTTGGAACTGTCGCCAAACAAAAAAATCGATTGATTGCGATGTCGCCAAAGGGTTAAGATTTACAATTTATCGCCTGAAGAAGTGGTACAGCGCACCATAATGAAGGTGAAAATTGTGAAGATTAGGCATTTCGCGATAAAAGCAAAATAATATATTTTGTTTAATTAAAAATTATACTATACTTAATCACAAATGAAACATAAAACAATAAGTTTAGTCCTTGCTTTTATATATATAATGTCATGGACAACACTTACTAATGCACAACGTAACCCCTCTGACCTAAATAGCTTGCTCTTATTAAATACCTTAACGAATACTAAAGAAGCAAACCCTAATGCATTACAAATTAAAAAATATGCCCCCAAAACATTATATTCAGATCTAAACAACCCAACCGTATCAATCGATCCCGATAGCCTCCCTTTATCAGAAATAGAAGCTTATTTTTACACATTAGATCAAACATTAACCCCCCCCCAAATATCACTACGTACACCTCAACAACCCGCTAAAGACCAAACTCAACTGCATCAAAAAAACACCCTTTCAAATAAAATCAATCCCGCGTCTCTAATCACTAATAGCGATCTGAATAACAACAATACTCAACTTAATCACAATAATGAGCAACTCGTTAAAAAATTAGGCCAACTGATTCAAGAAAATGAATTCCCTATAAGCAATCACAGTAAAATTGAAAAAGGATCAAAAAAAATCCCCAAGCAATCCCTAAAAAATAATATAAACCCGTCTTCAATTACAAGTAGAAACTTAAAAATTACCCGCCAATTTGGTTATGATGTTTTTCTTCAAAAAAAAGAAGCCCCTATTGATTTAACCCATCTACCAATCGACTCAACCTACATTTTAGGACCTGGAGATAGCATATCAATTACCATATGGGGAAATATTGAATATAAATTTGAAACAACACTCGATCAAAAAGGTCACATCTACTTACCTAAAATCGGTAATATCCCATTACTCGGTATAACATTAGCAAAAAGCGAAAAAATCATAAAAAATGAATTTAGTAAACACTACATCGATTTTGACATCAGCGTCTCAATCACATCACTGAAAACAATTAAAGTATTCATATTAGGCGATGTCAAATTTCCAGGCGCATATGACATTTCTTCATTGTCTACTATTTTCACCGCTTTATTTCATGCGCATGGGCCAACAAAACAAGGGTCTTTGCGGCAAATAAAGCTCATTCGTAACAAAAAACTATATAAAACAATTGATTTATACGATTTTTTACTTAACGGTAACAAAAATCAAGATATCACATTAAAATCTCTCGATACCATTTTCGTCCCCCCTATTGGAAACGTCGTTAAAATTGACGGCGCTGTTAAACGGGCTAACATATTTGAAATTAAACCCGGAGAAAATGCAGTTAAATTACTCACAAATTTTGCAGGTGGATTTGCCATCGGTGCAGCAAATCATCATATCCAAATCAATAAAGATTCAACTAACAATTTACTTCGTTTTATTGATATTTCGACAACTACCAAAGAAGAAACATTAAAAAAGCTTGCATCAATCAGTCTGCATAATGGAGATCGCATTAAAGTCGTTCCAAAAACATTAATTCAGAAAAACAATATTCAATTACAAGGGGAGTTATATTATCCAGGGACCTATAGCTACGAAGAGGAATTAACATTAACCCAATTAATCAATAAAGCAGGAGGAACAACACCTGCTGCCTATTTAGAACAAATTGAAGTATTAAGACAACTCCCTCACAATCAGAAAAAAATATTCTTTGTCAATTTAAAAAAAACACCTCAATTTAAGCTACAAGAATGGGACAAAGTGACGGTACCCAATTATGAATCATTATTTGGCAAACAATATGTCTATATCGAAGGCGAAATACATCATCCTGGTGAATATGAGTTACTTCAAAACATGTCCGTCTATGATTTAATTCGTTTGGCAAAACCATCCCCAAAAGCATCATTATCTAAAATAGAGGTCTACCGAAAAAATAATGCTAATTTAGAAACAATCCTAGTGATAACTGAAGAAGACCTTTATTCTAAAACCCTATTACTACAGCCTAATGATCGTGTGACAATTAAAGTCAACGGAAGATTAAATAAAATTAAAAAAATTACACTTAAAGGGGAATTTAAAAACCCTGGTATTTATATCGCAAAAGAAGGTGAACGTTTATCTAGCATTATCGAACGTGCCGGTGGTTATACTGAAGATGCCTTCTTAAAAGGGGCCCTGCTTACTCGAAAATCAACTCAAAAAAATGAGTCTTCTGGGTATCAGCGTATTTTAGAAAAAGAAAAAAAACGATTAATTTTAGATCATCGTAGAAATAAAGTCATCAATACTGATTTTGAAAAAATATATTTTACGTCCATTTCATTTTTAGAAGAAAAAATTGCAGAAAGCCAAGGACGTACCGTCATTAAACTAACGGAATTGAATACATTGACTAACAGTTTAAACGATATCCCCATTGAAGATGGTGATATTTTAAGTATTCCTGAAACACCTGAAACAATTCAAATTATTGGCGGTGTTCAACAACCAACCGCACTACTATATCACCCAAATAAAAACCACCGATACTATATTGAACAAGCTGGAAATTATACTGAATTTGCCAAAAAAACACCTCATTACATCATTAAACCCAATGGAACTATTGCAATGAATAGTAACACCATTGAAAAAGGAGATATTATATATATTCCTGAAAAAGTTAAAATCTATACAAATTGGTTAGATACAATATCAAAATTAACGTCAGTTATTTCTAGTTCTTTAGCCGCCGCCGCCTTGGCGATTAGCCTTAGTAACTAAAGGATTCAATCATAATGACCACTTACTTAGTAACAGGTGCAGCAGGTTTTATTGGCTTTAATTTAGTAACGCACTTACTAAACAACGGTCATACCGTAATTGCCTTAGATAATTTTTCTACCGGTTCACAAACCCAATTTGAATCACTAAAAAAACATCAACATGCAAAACGCTTAACCGGTATTACCGGTGATATTAGAAATTTAGAAACATGTCAAGAAGCGTGTCAAAATGTCGATTATGTGTTACATCAAGCGGCTTTAGGTTCTGTGCCGCGCTCTGTGGAATTACCCGATGTTTACAATGAAAATAATATTACTGGTACCCATAATATGCTCATTGCGGCACGAGATAATAAAGTCAAAAAATTTATTTATGCCTCATCTTCCTCGATTTATGGTGATACGCCCACACTCCCCAAAGTAGAAACCATGACACCACAACCCAAATCGCCATATGCCGTTTCTAAACTAACCAATGAATTACACGCCAAATTATTTTGGGACCTTTACCAACTCCCGACAATCGGATTACGCTATTTTAATGTATTTGGTCCCCATCAAAACCCCAATTCTGAATATGCTGCAGCCATTCCTAAATTTATTACCGCCTACTTAGCCAATACCCCTCCCACTATTTTTGGAGATGGAAAACAAACGCGCGACTTCACTTACATTGATAATGTCATCCATGCAAATCTAACCGCCTGTGAAAATACATCCGAGAATGCTTACGGAAAAAGTTACAATATCGGTTATAGTGACACCATTTCATTAAATCAATTAATCCAAATCATCAAAACACTAACCCAAGCAAATGTTGAGCCAATCTATTCCGATCCTCGAGCAGGCGATGTAAAAGATAGTTTAGCTGATATTACTAAATCACAAGAATTACTTCATTACACCCCCACCATCAGTTTAAAAGACGGTCTCGACACCACAATTAACTGGTATCGTACCCAAACAATCCCTAACTCCATAGCGACATCATGATAAAAAACAACACGCCTACACTATGTATTATTGGAATGGGGTATGTCGGGCTGCCCTTAGCTATTGAATTTGCCAAATATTTTAAAGTAACTGGTCTTGATATTTGCACTAAAAAAATAGCTGCTCTCCAAAACAATCATGATGAAACGGGAGAAATTGACACTGAACAATTAACAAAGTCAACACTGACGTTCAGTACAGACCCCAGTATCATTCAAGATGCAACCATAATTATTGTCACCGTACCAACTCCCATTGATGCCAATAATCGCCCCAATCTCACTCCATTAAAATCAGCTTCAGAAACCATTGGAAAATACTTACAGAAAAATAGTATTGTCGTCTATGAATCCACAGTATACCCTGGTGTTACAGAAGAATTATGCCTTCCAATTTTAGAACATCACTCAAATATGACCTATAACACTGATTTTTATCTGGGATATTCACCAGAACGACTCAGTCCAGGCGAAAAAAAATATACACTACCCAATGTGGTCAAAGTTGTCTCAGGAAGTACCCCTGAAATTACCGATCAATTGGTTGAATTATATGGCAAAATCGTACCTGCTGGTATCCATCGTGCAAGCTCAATTAAAGTTGCAGAAGCAGCCAAAGTTATTGAAAATACTCAAAGAGACCTCAATGTTGCTTTAGTCAATGAACTCGCTATTATTTTTAATAAAATGGGGATTAACACCCTTGATGTGATTAATGCAGCAGCCACAAAATGGAACTTTATGAAAATGAGTCCTGGACTTGTCGGTGGCCACTGTATTGGCGTTGATCCTTATTATTTAACATATAAAGCAGAACAACTGGGCTACCATCCAGATGTCATTCTATCGGGTCGTCGAATTAATGATGGTATGGGTCAATATATTGCGCAAGAGTTCATTAAAAAGCTAATTGATGCAAATATTTCGATTAAAAATGCAAAAATTGGGCTTTTTGGACTTACTTTTAAAGAAAATGTAGCTGATATTCGCAATACTAAAGTAATTGATATTATTACAGAGCTCAACAGTTACGGTGTCACTATTTCAGTCCATGATCCTCATGCCAACCCCATTGAAACAGAAGAAGAATATGGCATTACATTAACCCCTATCGACCAAATAAACGCATTAGATAGTGTAATTATTACCGTCCCTCACAACGCCTATCTCGATCAAGGGCTTAATTTTTTTATTGAAAAATGTAACTCACCCCACCCTGTTATTTATGATTTAAAATCGCTCTTTAAAACTAACTATGATACAATAAAAGAGAAAAAAATTGTTCATTACTACACATTATAAAAAACAACTATTAATTTAAAATATAAGCAATATAAACACATTATAAAAATAAAAAAATGACAAAAAAACAACAATCACAGTTATCCCAAACAACCGCAATTGATGACGAAATTGATTTAATGCCCTTATTTAAAGCACTATGGAAAAGTAAAAAAACAATCATTATAATTACAACGCTTTTTCTGTGTGTTGGCACTATTTACACTAAACGAGCACCAAAGTATTATCAATCCAGTACCTCTTTTTTTATGAGTAATGAAACAAGCAGTTCTTCCATGGGTGGATTAAGTAATTATGCCGGTTTACTAGGTATTAGCGGAGGGTCATCTAGTAATATCAATTTTATTTCTAATATTTTAGCAAGTAATCGAATGAAACAGTCTATTGCCCAAGAATTTCAAGACTATTATAGTAAAGAAATTAAGACTGCGCTAAAAAATAATGCAATAGAAAATAATTCCAAAAGCATTAATTCCTTTATTCTTGGTCAATTACAACTCAAAAATTTCAATTTTAAAATCAATGAAACCCAACTACTGATATTTAAATATTTTCATAAATCCCCTGAATTATCTCAAAACGTTCTAAAAGCTTACCTCAAACACGTTATTGCCTACAACCATAGTATGAAAATTAGTTCAAGTAAAAATATCATTACCATCATTGACCCACCTTCACTACCATTAGCTCCATTTAAACCCAATCTAAAAGTTAATCTTTTCATCAGTGGCTGTCTTGGAATATTGATATCAAGCGTATTAATTTTAATTCAATACTTACTCAACAATCAAAAAAATAAATCCTAAAATAAATGGCTATTAATCAAAATAGTCCTTCTAGAGAAAATCGCCCATGGGGCCATTATGAAATACTCTTAGAAACCGCATATTGTAAAGTCAAACAAATCACTGTTAATCCTAATCAACGACTCAGTTACCAACGTCATGAAAAACGCGAAGAATACTGGACGATTGTCAAAGGAAACGCCATAGTCATATTGAACGATAAAAAAATCAATTTATCTGAAGGACAGCAAATTCATATCCCACAAAAAACTAACCATCGCATTCAAAACACCGCCACTAAACCCTTAATTTTTATTGAAATTCAACGGGGCAGCTACTTTGGCGAAGATGATATTATTCGACTTGAAGATGACTATAAACGAATTAACAATAGCCACTAAGGCACTGTCGCAAAACAGACAATTTTACACGATTACGATATCGCCAAAGACATAAGATTTGCAATTTATCGCCTGAGAAAGTGGTGCAGTGCGACATAACGAAGGTAAAAATTGTAAAAATTAGGCATTTCTCAACAGAACCAAGATTTACAATTACTTAAAACTTAAACGGCATTTAAAACTGCCACCACATAATCCTGCTCTTCTCGTTTTAATTCTGAATAAATTGGAATTGAAAACACTTCTTTTGCTGCCTTTTCGGATTCTGGA
>CAXFGY010000055.1:0-9057 GCA_964002605.1 uncultured Candidatus Marinamargulisbacteria bacterium | reverse complement strand
AAAGCAGCAGCAGAAAAAGCAGCAGCAGAAAAAGCAGCAGCAGAAAAAGCAGCAGAAGTAAAAAGACTAGACATAATTGATAAACTTAATAATGATAAGTATAAAAACGATTTCAAGAAAAAATTAGATAAAGAATATTATAATCTGTCTACAATTGAAAAAAATTTCGTGACTAGTTTAAACAAAGGTTTTTTTATTAAAAATGATGACTTTCATACAAATTGTCAAAATAATTTAATTGAATTAGAACAATTAGACACCTTTATCGAAGACTTAATAAAAGATATTGATGAAAAAAAAGAAAATAGTATTCAAATAGTTAAAGCTACTACAGAGGATGATCATCAGCAGTATCAGAAAATAATGGATTCTCGTCAAAAACACGATAATAATCAAAAAGAGTCACATCAATTGGATGACTTTCTAATTTCACTATCTGGAAAGAGCAAACTAAATCCTTCTGACGGAGAACTTAATAAAAAATTAATAAAGCTTATGGGAAATGTCAAAAATAAAAATTCAAAAGTTGACAACGTATATATAGCAGATCAGATACTAAAAAAGATAAGAAATTATACATTTAACGAAAAAATAGAATTTTATGAAAAAAATAAAGAAAATATCCAAGAAATAAAGGAAATATCCAACAAAAAAATATCCAAAAAATACTAACTTATAATTTAAAAATTTAATGGTGGCCTCGGGCGGAATCGAACCACCGACACAGGGATTTTCAGTCCCCTGCTCTACCGACTGAGCTACAAGGCCACAATTAAATAAAAAATGGAGCCAGCTAAGGGAGTCGAACCCCCGACCTACGCATTACAAGTGCGTTGCTCTACCAACTGAGCTAAGCTGGCTCTGACAGTCATAATTTACATGAACAACGCTTTTTTAACAACCTTTTATTTTTAACTTAACTTTTTTTTCGCCGCTTTTACGTCGTTGCTTTGTCGCGAAATGCTTAATCTTCACAATTTTCACTTTCGTTATGTCGCCCTGCATCACTTCCTTAGGTAATAAACTTTAAATCTTAGCGCTTTGGTGACATCTTAATTGAGTTAATTTTTCAGTTTTGCGACAGTCCCTTCCTGCATATCAGCATTGCACGAATAGGTGCAGGGTATCCCTCTATTGTTATTTTTTTGTTATCAGGATCTAGAAAGTGGGCTAATGATTTTGGACTGGACCAGTCAGTTACCCGTTGTTCTTGAATGGTTGTTTGAGCAATATCGATTACTTGAATATTGTTAAACTGTAATGCTTTTAATTGCTTAAGTAATGCAGGAAGGCTTGGGATTTCATATACATTGCGCATATTTGCATATCGTTTTTTAGGGATTAAACAATAGTCATCTGATCGATCTAAAATTAATGTTTCTAAAATTAATTGTCCGCCATTCGGTAATGTTTGCCATAATTGTTGTAGTAATTCTTTACTATTTCGGTGATGATACAATACCCCCATACAAAGTAATATGTCTGGGACGACAAGTAATGAATTTAAATTTTGATATCCCAGAGGAAGCATGATGGTATTTGATGCTTGATAATAGTGTTGAACTGTTAAAAATTGAATTAAAAATAATAGTGTTGGATCGATTCCGATTAATGTTTTGGGGTGTAATTTTGCTAATTGAAATAAAAAATACCCATTGCCACAACCGATGTCTAAGATTGTTTTTCCTTTAAACTGGATGGTTGTTTTAAGGAGACGTTGCCATTTTAATTGACAGTTCCATTCTGCATCTAAGTGACAGGTGTTTAATTTAAATGGTCCTTTTCGCCAAGGCTTTAACGCGGTTAATGTTGTTTTGAGTTGAACTTCATTGTTGTTTTTTTGTAAGTCAGCCAGTGCCTTGATCCAGTTATTCACATGTACAGGTGATAAGCGTTCTAATTGATGCATTAAATTATTTTTTAGATCTATGGGTTTAATGATTTGATTACTCAATTGATTCGTAGAATTGAATAATTGTTTTTCAATAAAGTGATAGGCCGCTAAATAATCGTTATTCACCTATTTTTCTTTCGGTATTGTATTTGCGAATTGTTGAATTTCAATTAGTGGGTCGTCTTTGATCCATCGTTTTGCAATTTCCCCTGTTTTTTCTAAAACTGGTGCTAAGTTTTCTTGTTCACAATCACGAAAGTTATTAAGTACAAATGATGTAATCGCATAATGAAGGGGTAATGGGCCAATTCCGATACGTAATCTAGTGAAGTTCATGCCAATGGCTTGAATGACTGATTTTAATCCATTATGCGTTCCGGATGTTCCTTTTTCTCGTAAACGTAAAACCCCTAAAGGGAGATCAAAATCATCACAAATGACTAAAATATTTTGAATTAATATTTTGTAATACGACATTAATGCGTGAATCGCTCGACCAGAGTCATTCATTAATGTTTGGGGGTATGCAATTAAGATGTCCTGAGTTTTAAGTGATTTAGTATAAACAATACTGTGATGTTCAGTCGATTTTTGGGTGATATTGAATTGACTTGCAATAATATCATTTGCCATGAATCCCACATTATGTCGATTATGTTGATATTGGGGCCCTGCATTTCCTAAGCCCATAATCAGTTTGATTGATTTTGACATAATCGTATTTTGTCAAATTTTAGGAATTTAATCCAGGATTTAACAAAAATATCGTTTTAAGCTATTTAATTTGACATGATCTGTTACAATATATAGCTTATGTAAAAAATAAAAAATTAATTTAATTGGAATAAAGAACATAATGAGCGAAGGAGTTTTATATAATGTGTGGTATTGTTGGATATATTGGTGATAGAGATATTACCTCTGTCTTACTTGTCGGGCTTGAACGCCTCAGTTACAGAGGGTATGACTCATCTGGACTTGCAGTCATTTCAAATAATGAATTAAGTTGTTGGCGTCGTGCGGGAAAATTATATCAGTTAACTGCGCTTTTGAATGGGTTGACGATTAAAAGTTCAATGGGTATTGGTCATACCCGTTGGGCAACTCATGGTATTCCTAATGAGAAAAATGCACATCCACATTTAAGTGATGATAAAAAAATTGCGATTGTTCATAATGGCATTATTGAAAATTTTATTGAACTGAAAGAAGAATTAACTCAAACGGGAATTATTTTTCGATCACAAACGGATAGTGAAGTGATTGCCCACCTTATTCAATATTATTTAGAAGATGATTTATATATTGCTGTTCGACAGGCTACTCAACGACTTGAAGGTGCTTATGCGATTGCCGTTATTTCAGAATATACTCCGGATCACCTAATTGTTGCTCGTAATGGGAGTCCCTTGATTATTGGTTTGGGCAAAAACGAAAATTATGTGTCCTCTGATATTAACGCCATTACGACTCATACTAAAGATGTTATTTTTCTTGATGATAATGAAATTGGTATTATTACACAAAATAACGTTATTATTAAAAATGAAGCCAATAAGGAAATAAATAAAAAAATTAATCATATTGATTGGTGTCCTGACGCGAGTGAAAAAAAAGGATATGACCACTTTATGCTTAAGGAAATTGATGAACAACCAGTAGTCATTCGTACAATATTAAATAAATACATTAATAATAATAAAATAATCTTTCCTCGGTTACAAAACTCAACTATTAATTATCAAAAGTTAGATCGCTTTATTATTCAATCATGTGGAACTTCATGGCATGCGGGATTAATTAGTAAGTATTGGATTGAAAATATGGCTCATATTTTAACAGAAGTCGATATTTCATCTGAATTTCGTTATCGTCAAATTATTAATCAGGGAACGGCCATTATTATTGCAATTTCGCAGTCTGGTGAAACGGCAGATACACTTGCTTGCCTACGAGAAGCCAAAAGTAAATTTTTTAAAATTTTATCGTTTGTTAATGTTAAAAATAGTTCGATGGATAGAGAATCAGATGATATTATCTACAGTCATTCTGGTCAAGAAATTGGGGTTGCTTCAACTAAAAATTTTACGGCTCAACTCACAACACTTTATTTGTTTTCAATTTACATCTCATTTATTAATAAAAAAATCACATCAGAAGAACTCACTGAAAAATTAATAGAGCTCAATAAAATTCCTGATTATATTGAAAAACTTTTAAATCAAAAAGATAACATTAAAGAAATTGCCAATAAATATTACTTAAGCCGCGAATTTCTTTTTATTGGACGTGGTGTTAATTATCCATCTGCACTTGAAGGTGCATTAAAATTAAAAGAAATAAGTTATATTCATGCGACTGGTTATGCGGCTGGGGAACTCAAACATGGACCTATTGCGCTTATTGATAGCAAACTGCCTGTTGTGTGTATCGCCCCTAATACATCAACTTATGAAAAAATGATTAGTAACATTCAAGAAGTAAAATCACGAAAAGGAAAAGTGATTGCCGTTGCTACAGAGGGAAACCAAGCGATTCAAAAAACCGCTGATGATGTGATTTATATTCCAAATGTTAAAGAAGAACTTACGCCATTATTGGTTTCTATTCCTTTACAATTATTATCCTATTATATTGCGATCAAACTTGACTGTGATGTTGATCAACCTCGTAATTTAGCAAAAAGTGTTACAGTGGAATAAGTGAGTTTAAATGACTATGTTTTTAAAGGCTTATTATTTTTTTAAAATCGTGATAAACAGTTGAATAACCATATTGTTTTTATTGGGTTTATGGGGAGTGGCAAAACGACGATTGGACGTGAAGTAGCTATCCATTATAAATTTCCTTTTTTTGATTGTGATGCTATGATTGAAAAAAATGAAAAAATGCAAATTAATGATATATTTAAACGGCAAGGGGAATGTTATTTTAGGGAAAAAGAAACTGAATTATTAAGTACATTAAGTCTTGCAACATCCAGTATCATTTCTACTGGAGGTGGTAGTATTACAAATCAGCAAAACCAACAGTTAATCCAAAAACTAGGTCAGGTTATTTATCTACATTGTGACTTTTTAACACTAATGAATCGTGTCGCAAATGAAAAACAAAACCGTCCTTTGCTAAAAAATAATACGGATGAAGTGATTGAAACATTATTTAAAAAAAGATTATTACTTTATCGGCGAATTGCATCTATTGAAATTGATACGACAAATCTATCAATTAATCGTGTGGTTACCGAAGTGATTGAAAAGGTGAGTGTATAATGATGTCTCAAACGCCTATACGAGTTCTATTGGACCAAAATAGAAATTATTCAATTCATATTAACCGCTATCAACTGAGTCAATTTAATTCACTTATAGCGCCTTTAAATATCGGTAAAAATATCGGTCTTATTTATACTGATTCGACACAATTGTATGCAGAAAAAATTCAGCATAGTTTCGATCAGACGTCGTATAATGTCTTTACATTTAACGTTACTGATGGAGAGTCTGCGAAATCTTGGAATACTCTTAAGAAATTGCTTAATCAAATTTTTGAGTGGAACTTTGAACGTCACGATACATTAATAGCCGTGGGCGGAGGCGTTATTGGAGATTTAACTGGATTTGCAGCGTCAATTTATTTACGTGGCATTCCTATTATTCAAGTTCCTACAACATTATTAGCTCAAGTAGATGCTGCAATAGGGGGTAAGACAGGTATTAATCATGAAAAAGGAAAAAATTTAATTGGCGCCTTTCATCATCCTCAAATGGTTGTAATTGATATTGAAACATTAAGGACATTGCCATCACGTGAAATACGTTCTGGTTTAGCAGAAGTCATTAAATATGGGGTTATTATGGACCCTGCTTTGTTTCAATTACTTGAAAATCATCATGAAACCTTATCATTATTAGATATTACCAAAAATGTCACATTATGGGAGTCTATTATCATAGCGTCTTGTCGTAACAAATCGATTATTGTGAGTCAAGATGAAAAAGAAGCTGGAGAACGGATGAAATTAAATTTTGGCCATACGATTGGACATGCTATTGAAGCTGTTTATGGTTATGATACATACACTCATGGTGAGTGTGTGGCACTAGGCATGAAAGCAGCGATTCATATTTCAGTTCAGCGACAATTAATGAATCAAAGTGATTCACAACGAGTTTCTCAGCTTTTAACCTCTTTAGGTTTTCCTCAACACATAAAGCGGCAAGACCCTCAGATATTTTTAAATCATATGAGGCATGATAAAAAAATTAAAAATGGAAAAATTAGATTTATTTTACCGCTAAAAATTGGGGTTGTAGACTGTGTTGATAATGTGACTGAAGATGAAATTATTACTGCATTATCTGTTATAATGTCTTAAACGATGGAGGCAATGATGAATGAAAAAAAGATATTGGTTTTACATGGTCCAAATTTAAATTTATTGGGTACTCGAGAAACTGATATTTATGGCAATATTACATTAGAAGCGTTAAATCAGGAAATTGAGGAATATGCTAAGAAGCTAAACATGATACTTGATATTGCTCAGTATAATTCAGAATCTGACATTGTTGCTGCAATACATTCTTCTGCTGGAATTTATATAGGTATCATTATTAATGCGGCTGCATTTACGCATACTAGTGTTGCGATTAGAGATGCTATTTCAGCAGTGAGTGTACCTGTTATTGAAGTTCATTTATCTAATATTTATCAACGAGATTCATTTCGACATCATTCAATGCTTGCTAGTGTATGTATGGGTCAAATAACTGGTTTTGGGAAAAAAAGTTATTTATTAGCACTAGATTTTTTTAAAACTTAATACCTGTTAAGACGTTTTAATAAAATGAATCAGGATCAATTATTCTTATTATTAAAAAAAGAATGGAATATATTTTCACGACATGTCATTGAACAATCCAATCGTAATTATAATTGGTTATTTAATCAGCCGACGACATATTTTTTACCTTCTTATTTTCAGCTAGGGTCGTATTATAAGACGAATATTCATTATATTGTTATTAGTTTATGTAAACGAATTTCAAAAAAATTGTGGAAACTATTTGTCTGGCCTTATTTTATTAAAAATGCGTTTAGATTGATTGAAAAAGATTATTTTAAAACACTTAATTGGAATAATGATCTTGAATTAAGAAACACTAAAGTTATATTTTTTAATCATCTTCAATTATTAGCAAAAAAGCAGCCTACTGTGATTGCTGATGCATCAATATCAGACTTTCTTAACATTATTGGACGTTCTCTTTTAACTTATTTTAACTATATTAAAGGGGATATTGATATTTATCGTGATCATAAAAAAGTACAAAATAAACAATGTGCGCTTTTGTATGATCAGTTGAAGCCTGATTTATTTGAACGAAATGATAAATTTATTCTTTTATTTTTTTTAGCAGCTCGTGCGAATTGGATTGATTCATTTGAAAATGAAGCGGCACAATTTTTACAAGGATTTCCAACAGAAATTAATGAAATAATGGCAAGTTCAGATTTGGCCTCTTTTGTTGATCCATTACTGGGTATATTTCATACTCGTATGATTATTAAATTTTTTAATACAGGACCTAAGCATATTTTATATGAACTTGATAATTCAGGGGAAGTTTATTTTGATTTGTTGCTTGTTGAAGAATTACTAAAGGCGGGGCATCGAATTACCTTAGTGGCTAAGCAAGCACCTTGTTTAAATGATATTACATTAACTGAACTTCAAGAAATAATGGATTCACCTTTATTAGCATGGAGTATTCCTTATCGTAATTTAAACCTATTAGATTTTATTCATAATGGATCATCAATGCCTGGAAAATCTTTAGCTAATGTTTCTAATAATTATAAACAAGCGTATGAAAAAACGGATCTTATCATTTTAAAAGGACAGGGAAATTTTCAGACGATGCCTATTGGATATAGAAATAATAAAAAATTTAATCCCTATTTTTATAAGAAACCAATACTTATTATGATGGGTGTTAAATCAAACTTAATTCATTATTCACTTAAACAAATATTTAAAGAGAATTTACCTCGATTACAATCATTATTTATTTATTTTTTCGATCCAACTAATTTTAATACATATCCTAGATAATATAAAATTATTTGTGTTTACAATTACGTTTAATTAAGGTAAAAATCATATTGAATTGTAAAATCACCAAAACTCATTGTGTATTTCATTTTTGAAATTAAAGTTAGATCGCTTAAATTTTTATTAGTGTCTCTAATTGCATCTTGAAAACTTTTGTCAAACAAATTAATCCCCCTTTTATGACATTATTGATTTTTTATTGTCAATTGTGTTGTTTGTTAATATTATTCCCATATTTATTTATTATTAAACATTTCATTTTTTGATATTCGGTTAGATTTATTTATGTTTTAAATCTTTGTTCCATTTCGTTATATAGCGCTGTACTATCGCCATAGTTGATGAATTAGATCTTTGGCGATATCGTAATCGCTGGAATTTTCTATTTTGTGACCGTTTAATATGTTTGAAATCATTGATTAATGGGAATAACTTGATTAAATTTTTAATCCAATAGTTGGAGAAATAGTGTCTCAATATCAAATTATTACTTTTAGTTACTGGGTCTCAACATTTTGTGAAGGCGCCGCACGCATTATTATTCCTTTGTATTTTGCCTCTATTGGAATTAATGCTACTAAAATTGCTTTTTTATTTGTTGTTTTTGAACTATTTGGTTTTCTTACTACTATGAGTGCAGGTTTTTTGATTAATCGTTTTGGGTATCGAAAGGCTTTTTTATTGGCCTTAATTTTGCATACCGTTGCGAGTTGGGGTTATCTAGGTATTAGTTACGGTCCATTATGGTGTTCTATTATTCTAATTAACTGCTTACGAGGGACAAGAGGTATTGCTAAAGAACTTATTAAAACAACTAGTACCGCTTATTTACGTCATATTCCTAAGCGAAAACATGCAGCAAATATTTTAATTGGTGGTAAGGATGTGACTAAAGGGATTGGATTATTCATTGGGAGTATATTATTAACTTATTTTTCATTTAAACTTAGTTTTTTTTTCCTTGGTATTTTAACTGCAATAATGTTAATTATTTCATTAATTTTAATTAATGATTTTAGAGAAATTGATACGATAACTTATAAGG